>JAAUUR010000424.1 GCA_012031045.1 Leptolyngbyaceae cyanobacterium SM2_5_2 | reverse complement strand
GGGTTGACGATTAAATCTACATAGCGCTGGCGATAGCGCTTGGCCACGTCGGTGAGGCCATGCCACTTGTCGGGCAGGGGCAGCAGCGCTTTGGTTAGCATGGCATACTCCTGCACCTTGACGGATAATTCTCCCTTATCCGTACGCTTGAGGGTGCCCCGCACGCCGAGGATGTCTCCCACATCGGTGAGCTGCTTCAGGTGTTCAAAGGCCCGGTCATCCACCTCGGCCATGGCGGCCTGGATGTCTTTTTATCTAAATACAGCTGAATCTGGCCGGTTTCGTCTTGCAGGGTAAAAAAGGCCAGCTTGCCAAAGACCCGCCGAGCCAAGATCCGCCCCGCCAGGGAAACCTCCTGATCCACCTCTTCCCCCGCCGCCAAATCGGCATATTTAGCCTGCAAATCGGCGGCGTGGTGGGTTACCTGCCACCGATAGGCGAAGGGATTGAGGCCCAGCTGTTTGAGATCTTCAACTTTTTGCAGGCGGGCCGCGCGAATTTCTTCGAGGCTAGAGGCACTTTGACCGGTACGATTGGCATCAGACGGCATGGTAAGCAAGGATGAACAGCACGACTCCACAATGCCCCATTATAGGGAACCTGAGCTAAGACACCATACAGAAAGACTGGCCCCTGACTTCCCCACCATGTTGGAAATCCCTGACAACTACCTCTTGACTTGGGAAGGATAAACGGTAACAATGACTACAGAAACAAAAACGTTCATCTCTCTACCAAGAGACGGAAGTAAGGGAAACCCCCTGAAGGAACGCGCCTCTGTTTACCCTTCAAGACTATTAAGCGAGGCGATATTATGACTCTCCAGTACCGTGGCATTCGTTACGAAACCGCTACTCCTCAAGCCCATGTTTCTGAGGAAGTAATTGGGCGCTATCGGGGCGCTGTTGTTAAGCGCCATGTCTGCACCGACGAGCATCCTGAAGCCCATGTCGATGGCTTGAAGTACCGGGGTGCGACCGTTCGATAGACCGTTCGGTTTCCCCTTGTCCCATTGAGAAGACAATATAATCTGCGGCACCTTTCCTGGTTGGAGAGGTGCCTTCTTTTTTTAGGATGCGTATCCGCCCCTGAGGTGGCATCAGTCCTCTACATGAACCTGGTTTTGAAACTGCGGCCACAGGTAAAGTAGGCCTGACCACAGGGTCAGCACCACCGCCAGCCAGAAGAGAACCTGTCGGGGTAGTTCCCACGCTAAAGGTAAGGGAGCCATTAGAAGGGCGATCGCGGCAATCTGCACTACGGTTTTGGCCTTGCCCCACAGGTTAGCCCCCGGTACCGCTCCTCCTTGTAGGGCCGGGTTGACCCGCCAACCGGCGATGGTGATTTCCCGCGCCACGATTAAAAACACCCCCCAGGCGGGTACCTGGTTGAGTTCTACCAGCATCAGCAAAGGGGCCAACACCAGTAGCTTATCCACCAGGGGGTCTAAGAACTTGCCTAATTCTGTCACCTGATTCAGCCGTCGGGCCAGGTAGCCATCTAGCCAGTCGGTGCCCGCCGCCACCACAAAAATGGTCATAGCCCACCACCGCTGAGGAACCGTAGGAGCCTGGAGCAATACCAGCAGCAGCGGCACCCCCAGCAGGCGCGAAACCGTAATCCAGGTGGGTAAATTCATGGGGTAGACCTTGCCATAACTGGGACTCGTCGCATAGATAGATGGTTTCCTTCCAGACCCGCAATCAGCATACTGGCAATCAATCCTGCCAAACATCAAGCTCGCTGGCTGAATCGTTCATCCTCCACCTAAACTTACAGACTCTCCTTCTTCCCCAGGGCAGACATTGCACCATCGCGATTCCTGGATGAGTCATCCCCAGCCAAAGAAGCCAGACGGTCTGATACCATCGGCAATGAACCCTTGTACCGAGCAACGCCATGGCGAAATATGTGATGTGGGGCAGCTACTGCGAGAATGTTCTAGAACGCCGGGCTCCTTATCGGGAAGCTCACCTGGCCGGTCTGCAAAAACAAAAGGATAAGGGCCTGCTGCTGACCCTTGGCCCGACCACCGACAACACCAAGGTGTTTGGCATCTATGCCGCCGATAGCGAAACCACGGTACGGCAGCTGGTGGAAGGCGACCCCTATTGGCAAAACGACATTTGGACAGATTACGCCATTTACGAGTGGAATCAGGTGTTTTAGAAAATTTTGGCGGCGTTGCTGGATACAAGTATGAATCAAAAATTCAATGTCTCTCGCCAGGGCGAACAGCCATAAAGTCTCTGGCTTGGTTTTGCCTAAGCTCCTACCCAAATTTCATGCTTCAAGTCAGGCCGTAGGCTGGAATGGCACTGAAATAAGCGTTTCAAGATAGCTAAAACCCTCGATGTATCGTAGGGTGGGAACGGCCCACCGGCCTGAATGCAGTAGTAGTCGCCGTAGGCTGGGTTATCGCCAGCACAACCCAACAAAACCATTACTCCTGTTGGGTTATGGCCTCCGGCAAGGCTCCGCCAACGCGTCGGTCTAACCGACCAACCAAAGAACTATCCTGACTAATATCTATCAGCGTCTCAGATTTGTTATGAAATTGCCAATATTTCCAGGTTGATGCTTTTACAGGCAAAGTATTCGGTGGTAATTCCGCTGCGGTTTGTCCGCTTGAACAGTGGTTACTCGACGATATTATGCACCAAATTGCAGTGGAGAATGCTGTGTAATGATTCACTCCCCCCCTGGCTAAATGCTATACCCCTTGATCTCTCGTTCAAAGGTAAGGGGGGGATGTGAACGGTTACATTGAAGGAGTCCCATTCAAAGATGGCTGTCGAGTCGATGACAACACTGATTTGACCCCGCAGCAGGACGCCGCCTGATTTCCTGCTCTACACTAGATTTGAATATATCTCAAATTATTCTTAATAGAAAAGCCTTAACATAAAGGTTATCAACCAGATAGATGAGTTACGTTAAGTGCTGTGCAACGACGAGTTTGGCAATTAGTAACGACTCAAGAAAGGTTACTGGAAGCCTCGTGGAAACGAAATTGGAAAAACTTGACCGTGCGTCTAGACGGCAGACTGCTTGCGGTGATCCCAGACATCAAAGCATACAAAAGTGGTAAAGAGTTTGTTCTCGAAGACGGTTCAGGATTAAACGTACAATTGTCTTACTCCGGCGCAGTGCCGTTTGAGATTGTTGTGCTTCACAACAGCAAATTACTTTCCCCCAAAGCAAACCGCGAACGCTGGCAACGAATTTGCATCCTCGCTCTGCTTCTGATTACGATCTCCACCCTCATAACTGGATTCAGTTTTCTAACAATCACCTCACCGTTTCTCAATCTCATCTTTTTTAGTCGCTTTGCCTCGGGGGGTATATTTCTACTTGCAATTCTGGTAGACGCTCAAGCTTCCGTAAAGTTTGCTGCAATGATACTTCTGAGTAGTCTTTACTTCATACTACTTCTGCGAGTTCGGCGAAAGTCCTGGATAGCTCTGGCGATCGCCTTGACGCTATTTTCCCTGGACACATTCAGTTTTGGAGCGTTGATCTTTGTAGCCGCGTCTGGGGAGTCTGCAGTGTTTGCAGGAATGCTTATTTCCCTGCGTCTTGTTTTGTTGATGGCTATCGTTGCAGGATTTTTGGCCTTTGACTCACCAGATAATGGGCTGACTCGACCTGCAAGCAACTTCGAGAAGCTTGTTTTTCGCTTTTGCAAATTTGGTGTAGGAGTGCTTCTTTATGCGCTTGCCCTCCTGCTTTGTAACATTTCAATCTGATGCTTTGGAGTCGAGTGATGCTTACAACTGCCGTCTAACGCTCCGGCTGAGCAGCTGCAAGTAACCTTTGCAACACAACCAGGATCTCCCAACGGTTCGCTCCAGCCGGGTTGTTATGCGGCTATCGCTCAATTGCTCTTTGAACAAACTGAACTCTGTAAAAATCTGCAAGCACTCTACCTAACCAATCACTTTTCTCAAGCGGCTGCCGCTGAAGTAATTCAACTTCTTGGTTTGCAATCACAAACAATCCCCAGGATGGAAAAGAGTCCATATTTTCACCTCCATCCTTACTCTGTGCGAAGGATTGAATAGTATGGCCTCTAAATTGCCTCTTGGAGGAAAAACCCAGAAAGCGATAGACAACAACCAATGAGTCTTGAGAAACCCGAAACTCAGTTATTCCAAAAATGAACCAGAGCGTCCAGAGTGTAAAAATACCGAAAATCCAAAGACAAAAGAAAAACCACCCAATGCTTAATAAGTTCAAAATAAATTCCAAATTCCACCCTCTATTAGGAGGCGAATCGACTGCCAAAGACCAACTCGCAGTACTTCTTGAAGC
>JAAUUR010000423.1 GCA_012031045.1 Leptolyngbyaceae cyanobacterium SM2_5_2 | reverse complement strand
CCCTGCCCCCAGAGGAGTTGGAGCTGTTAGCAGCGGCAGGCGCGGGAGCGGGGGTGCGGGTGGTGATGCTAACGAGTCCAGTTGACTTGGCCAGGGTGGAGGAGTTTGTGCTGCGGGGCAACACCGCCCAGCTCAAAAACCCTGCCTTTGTGAAAGAACTAATGGCTTGGATTCGGTTTAACAAAGCCGAGGCAGAGCGCCAGGGCGACGGGCTGTATAGCGCGGCGTCTGGGAATCCGTCATTGCCACGCTGGTTGGGGCGGTTGATCTTGCCCCTGGTGCTGAAGCCCAAACCGGAGAATGAGAAGTGCGCCCGGCAGTTGCAGAGTTCAGCCGGGGTAGCGGTGTTTGTGTCTGAGGTGAGCGATCCGGCCCATTGGGTAGAAGTGGGCCGCTGCTACGAGCGCTTTGCCCTCCAAGCCACAGCCCTAGGCATTCGTAATGCGTTTTTGAACCAGCCCGTGGAAGAAGCGGCTCTGCGGCCTGAGTTTGCCAGGCCCTGGGGTTGAGCTCGGGACGGCCCGACCTGGTGGTGCGGTTTGGTCGGGGGCCAGAGATGCCCAGGTCGCCCCGGCGACCCGTCGAAGCCGTGCTGGTTTGAACCATGGCCAACCCAGAATTGACTATATTGCAGTCGCCCAGATCGCGTACCAACTCAAGTCCGAGAACGTGGCGTACCAGTATATGCTGAAGCGTTTCCGGGAAATCGGCGATGCTGGCATGGTTCGTCGACTAGAATCGGCACCACCCACGATGTCTGTCCCACTTCCGGCCTCTTACCTGGCTATCCGTGACAAAGCCATGCACCGCCTTGGAGTTGGAACAACTCATCGAATGCGGTCGGTGATAATGGGGGTCTTTCTCCCGTCGTGGCTGTCTCCGGACTACACAGTTACGGAGAAGATAAATATCTGGCGTGGCAAAGTTTTCTTGGACGGCTTGCTTTGGAACAAGATATTGGCGACCGACCTCACGACAACGGTAACCACTGTCGCCATCCCGGTGTACTTCTTTCATGGCATCCACGATTACACCGTGACGCGGCTAGAGACGAAGGCGTACTTTGATGCGTTAAAAGCTCCCGTGAAGGGATTTTACACATTCCAACAATCAGCCCACAGTCCAATGTTTGAGGAGCCTGAGAAAATGCGCCAAATCATTGAGCAGGATGTGTTGGGAGGGACAAACAGCCTTGCCGAACAGAGGTGAGGCGCGACCTTCAATAAGGCCCTAAAGTAGCGAAGCTGCGATTTGGGGCAATTTAGTTCCCATGAACTATACCCGCCTTTCTAGAGCCGAATTGCTATTTCATAGTCTTGAATTGAGTCTCAGGGTTAAACAAGTGCTTGGCCTAAAATCGGCCTGAATTGAGATGTTGTAGTACGTCTTAAAGGTTCTGCCTTGGTGAGACTCATCAGCTCAGCCCCGACCAGGAGAGAGCGGTCGTATTCACCATGGGGCAAGGCATTTCAGCGTTTCTCCGGCAGCGGGATAGTTGCCAAGCGAGCAGCTAGCCAGTCAGAGATTCAGTAGCCATATCGCCCTCTATAGAAGGCTTTCGAGCCATTGTCAGTTAATGTGAGCCGAACTCACCGTTTGCGAGCCGTTGTCATTTAATCTGAGCCCATTGTCAAATAATGTGAGCCCGGTACCCTCACCATTGTCAGTTAATGTGAGCCCCAAATCGCACCGTTTGCGAGCATGGGCGATCCCGTTTGCGAGCCGCTACAATTAGGTCACTGTTCAATTGGTACAAGGGCGGCTGACAAAGAATGTCAAGAAAATGGACTTCGAAAAGCGCTCTCCGCGAGGCTTTCAGCCTTAGCGTAACTTTCTGTACGATTACTCACTTAACCCCATACACAACCAACTGCCTCTGAGGAGTGATACTCAATAATCCAGACATTGTCTGGACAATTCCCGTTGCCATGGTCACACTACGCCTTTCTTGATGAAATCATTAGGGTCTGAGACCTTGTATGTATTTCCAGTTGATCGGGTTGTTCCCCAAGTCGTTAACCCCTGAAAACCTTATATACCAATGCTTTTAGCTTTAATTGGCTCTCAATCTCACGGTCGCTACTTAAGGGCTATTAAGGAGAGGTATAGGTAAAGCCATAGGATTTCACAGCTCATCCGACTGATCGTCTCCGAGCCCTTTCACAGCGGCTTCCAACTCCATTTCCAGCTGCTCGGCAGTTGGCAAGTTTTCCTGTAGTTGTTTGGGTAGCTTGTGAGTCGACACAGCAATCGGCGTGTTGACGTTGCGCAGGGCGTATTCAGCAATCGTCTTATTCTTTGACTTGCATAGGATGATACCGATCGTTGGATTATCGTGTTCCTTGCGCAGTTGGTCATCGATTGCTGAGACATAGAGGTTCATTTTGCCGGAATACTCGGCCTTGAACTCACCCATCTTGAGGTCGATGATGATGAAGCAGCGTAGTTCCAGATGGTAGAACAGTAGGTCGAGATAGAAATCTTCGCCACCGATGTTGAGATAGTGTTGGCTGCCAACAAACGCGAAGCCAACTCCCAACTCCATGAGGAAGTCTCGGATGTGGGCTACCAGGGCGTTCTCCAGTTCCCGCTCCTGAAATTTCTTACCCAGGGGCAAAACTCTAGATGATAGGGATCCTTAATTAGCTGTTGCATTAGATCGGACTGGGGCGAGGGTAGGGTGCGCTCAAAGTTCGTGATCGCACCACCCTGGCGTTGAAACAGACCGCTCTCGATTTGTAATACCAGCACGTTGCGACTCCAGCCGTTCTCAACGGTTTGCTGGATGTACCAAAGACGCTCGGTTGGGTTTTTGACCTTCTCCAGAAGGGTGCAGTTGTGCTTCCAGGGTATTTGTGCACCAGCCTGGTGCACAAATTGTTCATCAGGCCAGGCTTCGGCGAAAGTCCTCATGTACTTGAGATTGCGTGGGGAAAAGCCCTGCATATCAGGAAATTCCCGCTTCAAATCTTTTGCCAAGCGATCAATGACCTTGCCACCCCAGCCTTCTGCCTGTTGCCGTGCGAGAATCTCACGACCTATTTGCCAATAGAGCAGGATTAGTTCCTTATTAATTGCTAGAACCGCCTTAACCTGCGCTGATCGAATCCGCTTCTTCAGTCCATTAAGCAGGGCAAAGTAATTTTCGTCTTCAGGAAATAGGACAGGGGTTTGAGGCATAAGGCAACAGCCATTTAGTGGATTATAGGATAAAGGTCTAATACCTTTATTTGTTTAAGCGATCAGGAGTTTAAATCTTTAGAGGTTTAGCTCATTTCTCAGGTCGTCAACATTGCGGACGCTTTCCCAGTCCACATCTTGGGCCTGTAGCAGCATGATCGCAGCTTGGATGAGGTGCTGAGGGTAGACCCGTTGGGCTGGTGGCACTGGCTCGGGGTTGTTCTCTCTAATCTGCTGGGCGGTGTCTTGTAGCCAGCGCTGGGCGCTGCGAGGAATTTTGATATTCACTGTGGTGAGTGGGTCAGCTGGGCGGCTTTTGGCGCGACGCTTGGGCGTCACCGGCGGAGTCGCTTTTGGTGTAGCCACTGGCGGCGGCTCTGGTGCAGAGGTTTCTGGGGGGGAGAAGTCTTGCGTGGCTGCATCGTCGCCATAGACAAAGCTGGCGGCCATGGCATCGTCAAGACTGCGGCGTTTTTGTGGGCTCATGGCAGCATCCCCAGCACTTCATTAAATAGGGTCTCAAATTCCCCAGCAGCCTCGGTGGCAGGTTTGCCTGGCATCCCCCAGGCGGTTGCACCCTGGCCAAAGGTATCGGCCACCACCTGCCGCTGGTGAATCACTGCGGTGCAGATCGGCACATTAGATTTACTCAGCAGCGCGATCGCCTCATCCTTTAGCCGCGTCCCCTTAACCGCCCTGGCTAAGAATACGGCAGCAGCTGGGGGGCCTTGCCGAACGCTCTGGGCTTGCTTAACTAACTTAATGGCATCGGCGGCGCTGCGTAGGTCAACCCCAGTGGGCTGGCAAGGTATGAGCGCAAAGTCGCACCTAAACAAAATGGCCCGTGTTGCCTCAGACAGCCCAGCGGGGCCATCAATGACTACATGCTGGTGTTGCGCTGCAATGTCGGGTATCTGCTCGATTAAATCATCGGGGCTGGCCAGGATGTGAACAGGGATGGTGCCCCCCCATAGCCTCTACCCAGATAGAGCTACTGCGTTGGGCATCGGCATCTACTAGGGCAACATCGCTACCCCGCTGCTGTAGCCAGTGGGCTAGATGTATGGCGGTTGTGCTTTTGGAGCTCCCCCCCTTCTGATTCACCACGGCGATCGCGGCCATCGGTTTACCCTCTAAAGGCATT
>JAAUUR010000015.1 GCA_012031045.1 Leptolyngbyaceae cyanobacterium SM2_5_2 | reverse complement strand
GTCGGCGCTGGCACTGACCCCACCGAAGGCACGGCCCTGGCCATTGCCCTGCTGAAGTACCTGGCCGCCCAGGCAAGGCTGACCGTGGCCACCACCCACTACGGCGAACTCAAGGCCCTCAAGTACCAGGATGAGCGGTTTGAAAATGCCTCGGTGGAGTTTGATGAGGCCAGCTTGTCCCCCACCTATCGGCTGCTGTGGGGGATTCCGGGGCGATCCAACGCTCTCTCCATTGCCCAGCGGCTAGGCCTGGATGCAGCGGTGGTGGCCCAGGCCGGGAATTGATGGCCGCCGGTGCCCAGGACGAGGTCAACCAGGTGATTGCCGGGCTAGAGGCCCAGCGGCGGCAGCAGGAAACCAAATCCAGCCAGGCGGCGGAACTGCTAGCCCAGACCGAAAAACTCCACAATGAAGTGCGCCGCAAGGCGGAGATGCTGCGCGAGCGAGAACAGGACTTGCGCCAGCAGCAGGAGGCCGCCGTTCAGCGGGCCATTGCCGAGGCCAAGGCCGATATTGCCAAGGTAATTCGGCGACTTCAGCAGGGGGAACCGACCGCCCAGAATGCTCAAAAGGCGACGGCGGCGGTGGACACGATCGCCCAGGCCCATCTCTCTTCCCCAGCGGTAGCTCCGGCCCCGACCAAGGCCGGGTTTAAGCCCCAGGTGGGCGATCGCATTCGCATTTCCAGCCTGGGCCAAACCGCCGAAGTCCTCACTGCCCCCGACGACGACAATAAGCTGACGGTGCGGTTTGGGCTAATGAAAACCACCGTGGGCCTGGCCGATATCGAATCCTTACAGGGGGAAAAGGCCGAAGTGCCGGCAAAACCCAAGCCCGTAGACAGCTTTCCCCCGGCCCAGGCCACCCCACCGGGGCCAGCGGTGCGCACCTCCCGCAATACTCTGGATGTTCGCGGTATGCGGGTGGCCGAAGCCGAATCGGTGCTGGAGGGTGCCATTGCCCAGGCCAGCGGTGCCCTATGGATTATCCACGGCCACGGCACTGGTAAGCTGCGTAAGGGGGTGCAGGAATACCTGAAGCGCCATCCCCAAATTCAGCGGTTTGAGGCGGCGGAGCAAAACGACGGCGGAACGGGGGTAACCGTAGCTTACCTGTAAAACCTGGCTCTACCGGATTGATCAACAGATTTAATCCATCAACTAGGGTTTCAGCCTTGCTACAGATCCATGGGATCGCGCCAGATTTCCTCAGTTATGATGAACTTACAGAGCATACTTCCCCCGCCTCACCCAGTACGGGAAAGCAGATGACCTAGACAGGGCAATTCCCATGACCCAGGCTAGACCAAAACTACAGACCTTTGCTGACTTTCTAGCCCATGATGACGGCACGGATAGCTATTACGAGCTGACCAATGGAGAACTCATTCAGGTGCCCCCCGAGTCAGATGAGAACGTCATTATCTCCAGAACGCTGGATCGTCTGCTATCCGAACGGGTTGGCTTTCGCCGGGTGCGTACCCATCAACTCGCTTTAGAAATGCCAGGGCAGCCTAAGAATCGGTTTCCTGACATTACGGTTTTATTACCTGAGCATTTAGACCAACTGCAAGCCCTAGGGCAATCAGCCATTACCCTGAAGATGGCTCCGCCTCTATTGGTGGTCGAAGTTGTTAGCCCTGAACCAGAGAACCGCCGCCGCGACTATATTGACAAGCGAAACCAGTACGAATGGCGAGGTATTCCTGAGTATTGGATTGTGGATCCCTCCCAACAGAGGGTAACCGTGCTGGCCCTGATTGGGCGTACCTACCAGGAAACAGTGTTTGAGCTTGATGATAACGTCGCTTCTCTGGCATTTCCGGATTGGCCACTAACGGTCAGGGAGATGTTGACAACTTAAGGATGTGGACTCAATAACTTGTAACGGCTGGATTCTCTATGAGGGCGAACGACCGTTCGCCCCTACCCAAGACTTTCACTTTAATAAATCCACATTCCTAAGTTTCCAGTTGTTGGGTTCTCCCAAGGCATTTCCCAGCTAACGCTATGTTCTAACTCAGTTTTGCTAAAAACTTCAGCAATGTCTTAGTGCGAGGGGTCAGCAGGGTACGACGATAGGCATCGGCGGCTTTTTTAATCGCCTCGGCCTGGGTGGGGTAGGGGTGAATCACCCCGGCCAGGTCGCTGAGTCCCTGTTTTGTAACGATGGCCAGGGTAATTTCGCTAATCATTTCCCCGGCGTGGCGGGCCACATGGTGGCTCCCAGGATTTTGTCTGATCCTTTTTTATGGAGGATTTTGACAAAGCCTTCGGTTTCGCCATCGGCCATGGCGCGATCCACATCGGAAAACGGAATTTTAATCGTGTCAGTCTCTATCCCCTGGGCCTGGGCCTCTTGCTCGTAGAGACCCACATGGGCAATTTCGGGGTCGGTGTAGGTCACCCAGGGCATCACCAGATCGCTGAGTTTGCTGCGACCCAGGCCAAAGGGGGAAAACAGAGTGTTTTTAATCACAATGCGGGCGGCGGCATCGGCGGCGTGGGTAAATTTCCAGTCCATGCAGATGTCTCCGGCGGCGTAGATGCGGGGGTTGGTGGTTTGCAGGTAGTCGTTGACCATCACACCCCGGCGGCGATCGTACGCCACGCCCACGGCTTCCAGGTTGAGGCCATCCACATTAGGGGCACGGCCTGCGCCAACCAGAATCTCATCCACAACCAGGCTTTTGGCCATACCCATTTGGCTGTAGTGAATCACCTTACCGGCGGCGGTGGCCTCCACCCGCTCCAGGCTGACATCCAACACCAGATTCAGGTTTTCTTTGAGGAACTGCTGCTGAATAATCTCCGCTGCATCGGCATCTTCACGATCCAGCAAATGTCCATGTTTGTGAAAGAGCGTGACCTCGCTACCCAAACGGTGGAAGGCTTGGGCCAGTTCGCAGCCAATGGGGCCGCCACCAATGACGGCCAGGCGACGAGGCCGTTCGGTGAGGGAAAACACGGTTTCGTTGGTCAAATAGCCCGCTTCGGCCAACCCAGGGATGCTGGGGCGGCTGGCCCTGGCCCCGGTGGCAATCACCGCTTTCTTAAAGCGCAGCCGGTTACTGTTAACCGCAATCGTCTCGCCATCCACAAACTGGGCCTGGCCTAAAAACACGTCTATGCCCAGCTTGCGAAACCGCTCTGCCGAGTCGTGGTGGCTAATGCCAGCTCGAATTCTGCGCATGCGCTGCATTACGGCGGCGAAGTCTACCTCAATATGGTCGGGAGGGTGAATGCCAAAGGGGGCCGCCTCTCCCATATCCGCCACCACCCGTGATGAGCGAATCAGGCATTTAGAGGGCACACAGCCCACATTCAAGCAGTCGCCCCCCATCAAGCTTTTCTCAATTAGAGCAACCTTCAACCCCAGGCCCAGACCCGCTGCCCCCGCCGCCACCACCAGACCAGCCGTTCCGGCCCCAATCACCACCAGATCATAGCGACCAGCCGGAGCGGGGTTGGCCCAGTTAGGCGGATGCACGTGGTCGCGCAGGAGCTGATTATACTCATCCAGGGGCAGGAGGGCGGGTTCAAAGGACAACCGATCAGTGTTCATGGTGTTTTGGAGGTAGTGTGGTGCAGAGCTTGCCGGGCCAAACGAGATAACAGTAGCGTTAAGGCTACGGTAGCCAAACCCCCCAGCAGGTGGAGTTCCCCTGGGATGGTATGGCTCAAGGTTAAGGGGTTGGCTAGCACAGCCAGATCGCCCGTTAGAGACCCCAGGTAAGCGTACATGATGGTGCCGGGAATCATACCCAAGGAGCCCAGGCCATAGTCTTTAAGGGAAACGCGGGTGAGCCCAAAGCCATAGTTGAGCAGGTTATAGGGCAACACTGGCGACAACCGGGTCAACAGCACAATCTTAAAACCTGCCTGGGCTACACAGGCATCAATAGCCCGAAAATAGGGATAGCGTTGCATCTGCCGATAAACCCATGCCCTGGCGCAATATCGACCGATGAGGAAGGCCAGTATGGCCCCTAGGGTAGCCGCCAGCAGCCCATAAATAGAGCCCCACACCGCACCGTAGAGAACGCCACCTCCCAGGGTCAGAAGAGAGGCGGGTATCATCAGCACCGTAGCCAGGTTGTAGAGGGCAATAAAGGCCATCACCCCCACGGTTCCCTGCTGTTGCACCCAGACCAAAGCGGTTGATAGGTGCCTGAAAACAGCCATCTGCCGCCAGGCCAGGTGAGCGGCCAAAGCCAGACCCAGACCCAAAGCCAGCAGCAACCAAATTTGGAGAAATCGGAGCAAGGTGAACCGCGATTTTGCCATTAGATGTCGTCTGCCAGGCTTGTCAATGGTTTCTACCCTAAATAGCTTAAATGAGAGGAACCTGAATGCCAGTTAATAAACCTGGGTGTGTCTCTGATGCCCAAAACTAAGGCCCAATCCACCCTTGACCCCTATACCTGACTATAGGCTTTACCATGAAAATAAATGGGGGATACCTATGCCCCTCGGTTCTGATTGGTACGGAGGTTAGGCCGCTATGGTGTTACGTCAATCCCTTGCGTTCAAGCTAGCGCTAGTCACCCTGCTTCCTCTCGGTCTATCCGCCTGTGGCGGGCTGTCCTCCGTTGGTTTAGGGGGTCGCTCTGGTACGCCAGGCCAGTGCCAGCCTGGAGCCGCAACCTGCCCCTCCGATGGGAACGCCCAGGCTGGCATGGGCCACGGCATGGGCCACACGATGGACTTGGGGCCGGCTGACGCCACCTACGACCTACGCTTCATCGACGCCATGATCATCACCACGAGGGCGCTGTCACCATGGCCGAAGCGGCCCTAGCCAACTCAGAGCGATCGGAAATTCGCCAACTGGCGGAAGCCATTATGGCTGCTCAAACCACAGAAATTGCCCAAATGCAGGAGTGGCGACAAGCCTGGTACCCCAACGCTAGCCAGGATCCGGTCATGCACCATGCGGGGATGAACCATGACATGCCCATGTCAAAGGATATGGCCGCCGCCATGCGGATGGATATGGATCTGGGAGCCGCCGATAGGGAGTTTGACCTGCGCTTCATTAACGCGATGATTCCTCACCATGAGGGGGCATTGGTGATGGCAGACGATCTCAAAGCCAAGAGCAGCCGCCCAGAGATGCAAACCCTAGCCGATAACATCCTCCGCACCCAGCAGGCTGAAATTGACCAGATGAAAGCCTGGCGCCAGGCCTGGTACGGCCAGTAATATCCACACTGGAAAATGGGGCTACGGATGAAGGGTGGGAGAGTGGATGGGTGGAGCCAACTGCTATCCGGAGCGGTGGTGTAGCGGTTCAGGAGACTGGTATGACGAATTAAGAGGCAGAACGGCGGGGGAATAGCCGGTGACATGCTGGTTAGGACAGCCTGCGCAGAAGGTCAGCATTCCGGGCGATTGCTCTCGTTCTTCCTCTTCTAGTTTCGTTTTTAGCCATAGCTGGAACTTGAGCCATAGCTGGGGCTTGCTAAAATGGCAAGTTTGAAGTACAAGTGTACTTACCTCCTAGTTCCCTATGGCTGATTTAATTTGGTCAACAAATTCCTGATGATCGATAACTGGCTTGGAAATGTAGCCATCGGCCCCGCTCTGGCTGAGAAAAGTTTCGCGATCGCCCTCCATAGCGTGGGCGGTGACCAGAATAACCGGCAAATTGGCGGTACCCGGATCCGACTTCAGCAGTTGGGTGATCTTGATACCGTCCATGGGTTTGCCCTGGTACATGCTGTGGGACAGCGACACATCCATCAAAATCACGTCGGCCTCGCCGCTGCGGGCAATCGCCATCACCTCTTCCACATCTTCGGTATGCTTAACGGCCAAGCCACCCCGCTTGGTCAAAATTTTAGAAAAAACCCTGGCGTTCACCAGGTCGTCTTCAACGATTAAGACGGTTTTCATTGCGTGTGTCCATCCATATTGCCGGAAAGAGTAGGTCAGGAGGGGAATAAACGATTAAATCAGGGGTAGACGCGACAGGCCTAGCCTAAGCTGAGCAGCAAAGTAGCTGTAATACTTGCTATTGTTGTGCCCTTGACTATAAGTTACAGCATTGTTAACGCTGAGAGATGTCGTTTGCCCTAGCGAAGCCACAGCTTAGCCTGTTGCTTCTGGCGGGTCAAGCGTAGGCTTTAGCCCAATCCTAAATTTTTAACTGCACCCAGGAATCCCACCCATGGCCGACCAACTCAACATCCTCGCCTCTGGGCAAATCGTGCCGACCTCGCTTCATACCGAGGTGCAGCGGTCGTACCTGGAATACGCCATGAGCGTGATTGTGGGCCGTGCCCTGCCCGATGTGCGCGATGGTCTGAAGCCCGTGCATCGCCGCATTCTCTACGCCATGCACGAGCTGGGCCTCACGCCAGACCGTCCTTACCGCAAATGCGCCCGTGTGGTGGGGGATGTGCTGGGTAAATACCACCCCCACGGCGACCAGGCTGTGTACGATGCCCTGGTGCGGATGGTGCAGACCTTTTCCAGCCGCTATCCCCTGCTGGATGGCCACGGCAACTTTGGCTCGGTGGATAACGACCCCCCCGGCGGCCATGCGCTACACCGAAACTCGCCTATCTCCGATTAGCAACGAGGCCATGCTAACGGATATCAGCGAAGCCCTAGTGGATTTCATCGACAACTTCGACAGTTCCCAGCAGGAACCGGTGGTGTTGCCCACCCAGTTGCCCAATCTACTGCTGAATGGCTGCTCTGGCATTGCCGTGGGTATGGCCACCAACATTCCGCCCCACAATCTGGGGGAAGTGATTGATGGCCTGGTGGCCCTGATTGATCGCCCCAACCTGACCGATGAAGAGCTGTTTCGCCTCATTCCTGGCCCCGACTTTCCAACCGGCGGCGAGATCATCGACACGGAGGGCATCCTGGAAGCCTACCGAACCGGGCGGGGCAGCATTCCGATGCGCGGCATTAGTCAGTTTGAGGAAGTTCGCCCGGGTCGCGGTCGCCAGCGCCGCAACGCCATTGTGGTGACGGAACTGCCCTACCAGGTCAACAAAGCCGGGTGGATTGAGAAAATTGCCCAACTGGTCAATGCCAACAAGCTGGATGGCATTGCCGATATCCGGGATGAGAGCGATCGCGAAGGGATGCGAGTGGTGATTGAACTTAAGCGCGAAGCCCCGGCCCAGCGGGTGTTGCAAGACCTTTACCGGACGACCCCGCTGCAAACCAACTTTGGCGTGATCATGCTGGCGCTGGATAACGGCCAACCCCGCCAGATGTCTCTACGAGAGGTGATGCAGGCGTTTCTGGATTTTCGGGAAACCACCCTCACCCGCCACTACCAGCACCAGCTTGAGAAAACCGAAGCCAAGCTGCACATCACCGAGGGGCTGCTAACGGCTCTGAATAACCTGGACGCCATCATCGACATTCTTCGCAATGCCCCCGATGGCACCACCGCTAAGCAGGAATTTCAGCGCCAGTTCAACCTCAGCGAACGCCAGGCCGATGCCATCCTGGCCATGCCCCTGCGCAAGCTAACGGGCTTAGAGCGCCAGGGGCTGCAAACCGAGTTTGAGGAACTCACCCAGCGGCGGGCCGAACTCCAACGACTCCTGGCCGACCGCCGGGAACTGCTCAAGGCTATGAAAAAAGAACTGCGCAGCCTGCGCAAAAAGTTCAACGACCCCCGCCGCACCCGCATTCAGAGCGAGGAGGAACGGGCGGAAGAATCTCAGCAGGTGGTGGAAATTATTGCTGAAGCAGTAGACGAAGAAGCGATCCTGGAGTTCACCCAGAAGGGCTACGTGCGGCGGTTCTCTCGCAAGGCCTACCAGCGCCGCCAGGCCCGACAGAGCGGCAATACCAATACCAAACTCCACGAGGTTGAGGACGATATCCCCCTCCAGGTAGAGCCAGCCCTGGCTAATCAGGAAGTGCTCGCCATCACCCGCGATGGCCGCGCCTTTACCCTGACAGTGGCAGACATTCCTGCTCACCCGCGCCAGGGCAAGGGCGTACCTCTGGTTAACCTGCTGCCCGACTCGGTGCCCGCCGATGCCGACGCGGTGGCGGCACAACTTGTCATCCACAACACCAGCCTGGAGCAGGATCTGGTACTGGTCACCCGTAAAGGGAAAATTAAGCGAGTGCCCCTCCGGGAATTTACTAACCTCACCGGACGCGGCCTAACGGTGCTAAAGGTCAAAGATGAGGATGAGGTGGCCTATGTCACCCTGGCCCAGGCTGGGGATGAAATCGTTCTGGGTACCTCCGGCGGGCGGCTGCTGCGCTTTCCCATTGATGACGACAATTTGCCGATTATGGGCCGTGCTGCCCAAGGGCCTCAGGGCATTCGCCTTGGTAAGCAAGAAACCCTGGCGGGATGTGTTGCTGTGCAATCAAACAACGACTGTGTGCTGCTGATGTCGGCAGCGGGCTACGCCAAGCGGTTACCCGTTGAAGCGTTGCGGGTGGCTAAACGGGGAGACATTGGTACCCAGTCCTTTCAGTTCAGCCAAAAGACTGATCACCTGGTCGCCCTACGACCCGCCCAGCCCCATAGCTTTTTAACCGTAACAACCACCGCTGACCGAGTTGCCATCCTGCCAATTAGCGCCGTGCCCCGCCAGGTCGCACTGGCGAGAGCGATCGCCTCATCAAACCCAACAAAGGCGAAACCGTTACTCAAGTCATTTGCGCCATCCCCTCTGAACAAGGGGCTAGCAACAAAATAGAGTTGGAGGAAGAGTAGGTAGATGGCTATGCTGGGCAATGCAGCCAATGGGCTATTGGCCCAAGCCGCTCACAAGCCTATGTGTCATCTGGGGCGTGTCACCAAGGATGACACATCCTAAGAGTACTCCATGAAAATAACCATCCCTTTGTAATAGCTCTCTGCCCTCACCCCTGCCCCTCTCCCTGAGGGAGAGGGGTTCTGAATCCGGCTCCCCCTCTCCCCTAGGGAGAAGGGGTTGGGGGGATGAGGGCAAAGACTGGACATTTTATTAGTTGGATTACTCTTAGGGCGCAAACAAGTCCGCGCTGAACACTTTAAGCGATCAATTTTTTATAGTCTTCATGTTAGCGTTATATTAAGTTAAGTAAGCCAATTGGCCCGAATGATTCATGGTTGTTGCGTCCGACCTCACTCCTGTAGTTCAGCGTGGGATCACAGGCGATGTTCAGTTGTTGAGTCAAGTTTTTGACTCGATAGATGCTGCCAGTTGCCCGCACACCTACAATTTCCACATGCACACTGTGTATTCCGATGGCAAGCTAACTCCGGCTGCCCTGATGGAACAGGCCATTGCCATTGGCCTACAGGCGTTTGCCATTACAGATCACCACAGTGTGGAAGGGTTTTGCCAGGCGAGTACTTGGCTAGAAGATTGGCGCTGGCGGCATCCTACCTCCCTAGGGCAGCGTCAACCCGTGGGCAAGTTTGGCACCACCACGCCACGACTATTCACCGGGGTCGAAATAACCGCCCTGCTTGCCGATACAGAGGTACACCTATTGGGCTACGGTTTTGACCCCAACCACAACGCCATCCTCTCTTACTTACAGGGGTCTGCACCCAAGGCGGAGCAAAAAGCAGCCAAGGTGGTGATTGATGCTATTCAGGCGGCTGGGGGGTTGGCGGTGCTAGCCCATCCGGCTCGCTATAGGCGGCCCGCCGACAGACTCATTGCTGAGGCCGCCGAGTTAGGTATTGACGGCATCGAAACCTATTACGCTTACAGCAACCCCGACCAATGGCAGCCCTGCCCTCGCCAGACCCCATTGAGTGGAGGCGCTGGCTCAGCAATACGGGTTGCTAACCACCTGTGGCACCGATACCCACGGAGTCAACCTACTACGTCGGCTCTAGGGCTGATACTCACACCCAGCCCTCTCAAGGGCCGGGCCGATTACTAAACTAAACCAACGGAGAGGGAGGGATTCGAACCCTCGGTGCTTGCGCACACCCGATTTCAAGTCGGGCGCATTCGACCACTCTGCCACCTCTCCAAACTATGGCGACCTTCTCTGTTATATCACCCCTAAAGCAGATGGCTCAGGGGTAATTTAGCGCTAGCTTAACCCAAATGGGTCGTTTTCTAAGAGACTCATATCAAGTCCGGCTAATTACCCTTAGGATGGAGGGATTAAGATGCGAGGATCAGGGGTTATGGGGCGTCGTCTTACCCTGGCATCACATCTGAGCACTGAGGAACTGGAACACCCTTATAAATCAGCCAAGAGCGGCATTGAGCGAGGGCATTATCAGATCATCTGGCTGTTACAATTGGGCAAGCCTACGGCTGAGGTCTCTGAGGTGACCGGCTACAGCCCAGCTTGGATTTATGAAGTGGTCAGAAGCTATACCCGCCAAGGCCCGGAGGCGCTGGGCGACCAGCAGCAGCATAATCTGGGTAATGGTCAGGTCATTGCTTTTAATTGGGCTTAGCCTAGGCAGCTTTACCCTTTAACCCTCTACCCTCCGCCCTCCGCTCTTTCTACGCTAGGCAGACGGCATTAACTCCTCTTGCTGAATAGCCCGGTAGGCACGGGGCGAAACCCCTGTCCAACGCTTAAAGGCGCGGCTAAAGTTGCCACTGTCGGTGTAACCCAAGTCCATAGCAATATCCGACAGCCTCAGGGAAGGCTCCTGTAGCCATTTCACCGCTAAATTAAACCGCACCCGCTCGACCAGGTGAGAATAGCTGAGCCCGGCCGCAGCCAACCGTCGCTGCAAGCTACGCACACTCATTCCCGAAGCCTCCGCCACTTGCTCAATATCGGGATAACCCTTAGACAGCAGAACTGTAATGAGTTGCTGTAAGGCGGTAACAAAATCTGAGGCCGGGGCTGAGCGGTAGAGCGCCTCATGGTTAACCTGAGTCGCAGGCAGCGCGGCGATAGGAGAAACCTGGAGGGGGCGACTCAGCAGTGATGGATGAATTTTAATGGCGTTATGACCACAGTTAAACGCTAGCGGTACCCCTGCAAAGCGTGCTTGGTTAGCCATAGCGGCAGAGGGGCAACCGCTAGCTGAATAGCCAGAGGTTGCCAGTTGGGGCCAAAAATAAACTGCAACAGATTGAGGTAAACCATCAGGCTAAAGCATCGGGCCTGGCAGGCTGCATCCCTCTCAAAGGCAAAGAGGTGACTTTGCAGCCATACCCCATCGGGTTGCCAAACCAGCCGCACTCGCTCACCGGAGTTAAGCAGATTAATTGTGCGTTCGAGGGTAATGAGACAGTCAAAGGGAGTGAGGGCGCTGTGGAGCAAACGCCCAAACTCACCGAGATGGGCCACCTGGGTTTGCTGGCCGACTAGAATCCCTAGGTTATCGAACCCCTCTAAACTGGTGGCGGCCTCCAGAAAAGCCGCACTTGGCAACAGCGGGATCAGTCCTTCAGGATCGGCCAGCAGTGCGGCTGACAGGTTATTGCGCCCTAGCAGGCGCTCGGTGGGGGCACCAATTTGATCTAAGAAGTGGGTAAAGGGCAGAAGAAGGGCAGCTCTTACTAGGGGAATGGTTTTCATTCACGTGTGCAGATGATAACGAAAATCGATAACAGGGGCGTAGATACAGCTCCAGGGCAAACCTAAATTTAAGCTTAAAAAACACAGTATTTGAACCCGCTTGAGCCAGTTCTTGAACTGCCCCTCAATTGATATTTCGTAATCATGGCAGATTCTTGTTACTTCTGGCGCAAGATGACAAGACATCAATGGTTGAGCATGGTATTAAATATTAAGTTGGCGTTCAGTCGGTGCATCGAAATACCTGCATCTATCCCTTAATTTGAGTGGCTAAATCTCTTCGCTGAAAAGTTTTTGGGGTGGCGTTTACGGTCAGGAAAATGAGCTAATTTGGCCCGGCGGGTTGCACGGTCGCCCTGGTGGTGGAGTTCCACCACACAGTCTGAATGAGCTACTGTTACTGTTTGTTGAATCAATAACTAATGGATATTAAAGAGCTGCTTACCAGCTTTGCCCAAATCACGCTGTTTGCGGTGATGCTGTCGATGGGCATGAATCTGCGGTTTGAAGGCATTGTGCGGCTATGGCGAAGCCCAGGGCTGCTGTTGCGTTGCATTCTGGCGGCTTTTGTGGTGGTGCCGCTGGTGGCTATGGCAGTGGTTTGGCTATTGCCTCTGAGCTTTCCGGTACGGGCTGGAATTGCCGCTATGGCAATTATCCCCGGTGCGCCGGTCACCTATCGCAAAATGTTGAAAGGCCCTGCCGACCAAAACTTGGCTGGTAGCTTCCAGGCGACGATGGCTCTCCTGTCCATTGTGCTGGTACCGCTGTGGTTGAATTTTCTGGCCGCGCTGTATCCCAACGATGCCACTGTACCAATCGCCACCCTGTTTAAGCAGATTATAGTCGTGCAGTTTATCCCCCTGTTAATTGGGGCGGCGCTGAGCCAGTGGTTGCCTGAACTGGCCGAGGAGTTTAATGACCCCCTCAGCCGGATCAGCACCGCCATGCTGGTTGGGGTGCTGGTGCTGGTACTGGTGGTGGGTTTATCCATTGTGCTCAAGGCGGGGCCGCTGCCGGTGCTGGCCGTTACGCTGATGGCGGCAGTGGCGTTGCTGGCGGGGCACCTGCTGGGTGGGCCAGACCCGGTATTGCGGCAGACCATTGCCATGGCCAATGCCAGCCGCAATACCGGCCTGGCCCTGGTGCTAATAACGCTGAACTTCCCCAATGCCGAGCACGAGATTTTGGTCACCCTGGTGGCCTACGCCCTGGTCTCTGGCCTGGCGGCAACTATCTATGGGCATTTGTACAAAAAGCGGCACTTGCAAGCAATTCCTGCTCAAAATACGGCTCCAGAGATCTAGCAGCAGGTTAGAAAGTGTTTGGCCTGCTAGCGGCGTTTGGCCTAATGGTTTAATGAGTTTACAAAAACAAGAGGTAAGTCAATGTTTGTGTTTGAGGAGTCTTTGTTTACGCTAGTTTCAGGGTTGGTGGTGTCTGCGGGTATGGTTGGAGCGGTGCCAACGGCGGCTGTGGCCCAGTCCATCGAAGCCGTTGCCAGCCAGCCTCCGGTATACCTGGCCCAGGCCGCCGACGCAGAAGTGCTCACTGACCTGGACGAGCAGCCCAGCGACCCTGACGATTTGGCACTTGAAGGTCTAACCGATGACCAGATTGCCCAAATTGAGGCCATTTTCGAGACTTACCAGCCTCAAATTGATGGGGCCGTTGCCGATTACCTGGCCGCTTTATCCGTCATGAATGACCTGTTAGTGCCCACGACCGCTGACCTGGCTTTGACGGATGCCCACAGCAATGTGTTGCCACCGAACAGGTGGTGAATGACCTGGTATTCAAGCGTAACCTGGCGATTCGCTCGGTGTTGAGCCTGGAACAGCGGCAGGTCATCAACGACTATGTGCGGGCCTGGCTAGGCATTGCTCCCGCTGAGCCGGTGGCGGTTTTCCCTCAAAACCTGGTGGGTACCGATGCCAACACCACCCTGGCCAACTTAGAGGCTGAAGGCTGGGAGGTTGTTTTCAGTACGCCTGGTGAAATTGGCATGAACCGCGATAGCGAGGCTCTTAACCTGGGGATAAGCCGAAACGGTGAGATTATATCAGCAGAACTGTTGAATTAATCCTGAGGAGGTTATCCATGCAGCAGCACACCCGTTTTCTTGGCCTGGGTTGGGGATTGTTACTGGCGCTGTTAGCTCCAGCCCGAGCCACGGCCCAAAGTATACCAGTGGTGGCCTCCACCCAGCCGTCAGCGCCCTTGCCGAGGGGGCGGACGCAGAAAGGGTGAGCGCAGAAACTCCCGTTTCTACAACGGTTGCGGTACCTCAAGCGGCCCTGACCCAGTTGCCCACGGTGGTACCCGTGGAGCCTTTAACGGCTAACGCGCAGGTGGAACCCTGGCTGGTGGAGGCTCTGCACCAACTCAATCAACCTGCTGAAGCCACCGCTCAGCCCACTCCGGCACCAGCCATCGCAGACTCAGGTACGCCTGACGTGGCTATCCCTGCCGCCGAAGTAGCATCTGAGGATCTAGCTATTGAAGAGCTGACCATGACTTACTCTGCCGAGCCTCTCCAATGGCTAGAGGCCGAGGGCTGGGATGGGCTAGTTGCGCCTGCCAACGCCGACCTCCCCCTAGCCCAGGCAGGGTCGGGGGACGAGACGGCTTCAGTGTGGCATTTCTCCTTTAAGCCCTTCATGCTGATTCCGGTCAATATTGATGCCAATCTCAGGGTCAGAGACATTGGTGTGAATGTTAATGCTGGCTTAGGAGATGTCCTTGAGGCTTTAGATTTTGCCTTTTTAGGTGATTTTGAAGGCTGGTATGAACATCAAGGGTTTGTCCTGCGGACGGAATACTTTGCAGTTAGCACAGCCAGAACCAGAAACTTCAATATTCCGCCGGTGCTGCAAGGGATTTTACCCTCTGAACTCACGGCCAGTGCCTCAGCGGATCTGTTGAGTTTAGATCTGCTCTATGCCTATCGCTTTTCAGAACCCCCTGAAGGTGGCTATGGGGAGGGGTTCACAGAGTTTGAGTTGCCGCCCGTTTCTTTTGATTTAATGGGTGGCTGCGGCTTTCCTGGCTCTCCCAAGACGCTTCTCTCAGCTCTAACCTGGGTAGAGCGATCGGCCAATCCTTTAGCCAAGTGATAGCTGAGCCAGTGATTCGGGGTCGGCTCCGGTGGAATACCTCCGATGACCTGGCCCTCCTGCTTGATGCCGATGTTTCGGGGTTTGGCCTGAGCGATTCATTTACCTGGTCTTGGTCAGCCTTAGCCGCTTTGGAATGGTTATTTTCTGGCAATACTTCCCTGACGGCAGGCTACCAAATCAACTACATCGATTTTCAAACTAATGGCGGCTCAAACCAATTGAACCTGACGGCTCACGGCCCATACTTGGGCTTTACCTTTCGGTTTTAAGGATGGGTGCACCGAAATGTTGACGGTTTAATCCCACATGTTTGCCAGCCATGCTGGCGACGTTTCTCTCATTACAACTCTGCTTGGAGGCTCCCTATGTCCCAGGGTCATTCTGTTTCGCGCCAAATTCTACCCATTCCCGACCAGACTCACTTTGGCATCACCACCTACGATGCCAAGGATCCCGATACCCAATACCCCCCAATTCGGGATTTGCGTCCACCAGCGGGTGCGCCCAACGTGTTGGTGGTGCTACTAGACGATGTAGGCTTTGGAGCCTCCAGCGCCTTTGGCGGCCCCTGCCATACCCCCACCTTCGAGAAACTGGCGGGGGAAGGGTTGAAGTACACCCGCTTCCACACCACTGCCCTCTGTGCCCCCACCCGCCAAGCCCTGTTGACCGGGCGCAACCACCACTCGGTGGGCATGGGCAACATCACCGAAACCGCCACCGCTGCACCGGGGCAATGCTCGGTGCGGCCCAACACCAAAGCTCCCCTGCCCCTGACTCTGAAGCTCAACGGTTACTCCACCGCCATGTTGGGCAAGTGCCACGAAGTTCCGGTATGGCAGACCTCACCGATGGGGCCGTTCGATGCTTGGCCCACCGGCGGCGGTGGTTTTGAATATTTCTATGGCTTCATTGGCGGAGAAAATAATCAGTGGGATCCAGCCCTCTACGAAGGCACCACCCCGATTGAGCCCCCCGCCACCTTTGAGGAGGGCTATCACCTGACCGAAGACTTAGCGGCAAAGGCGATTAACTGGATCAGCCAACAAAGAGCCCTCTTGCCCGACAAGCCCTTCTTCATGTACTTTGCCCCCGGTGCCACCCACGCCCCCCACCATGTGCCGAAGGAGTGGATCGACAAGTACAAAGGCCAGTTTAGCCACGGCTGGGATCGGCAGCGGCAGATCACCTTTGCCAAGCAAAAGGAACTGGGGGTGATTGGCCCCGATGCCGAACTCACCCCCCGCCATGCCGAAATCCCCGCCTGGGATGAGATGGATGCCGCCTACAAGCCGGTGCTGGAGCGGCAGATGGAGGTTTACGCCGCCTTCCTGGAGCATACTGACTATGCCGTTGGGCAGGTAATCGCCGCCCTGGAAGACCTGGAGATTCTGGACGACACCCTGATCTACGTGATCATCGGTGACAACGGCGCCTCCGCCGAGGGCACCATCCACGGGGCTTTCAATGAAATGGCCAACTTCAACGGCATGGCTGGGCTAGAAACGCCGGAGTTCATGCAAGCCAAACTGGAGGAGTTTGGTGGCCCCGACTCCTACGGCCACTATGCCGTGGGCTGGGCCTGGGCGATGGATACCCCCTACCAGTGGACCAAGCAGGTGGCCTCTCACTGGGGCGGCACTCGCAACGGCACCATCGTCCGCTATCCCAAGGCGATCACAGAAAAGGGCGGCCTGCGGCATCAGTTCAGCCATGTGATTGATGTGGCCCCCACGGTGCTAGAGGTGGCCGGAATTCCTGAACCGACAATGGTGAATGGCGTGCTGCAAAGCCCCTACGAAGGCACCAGCATGGTCTACAGCTTCAACGAGGCCAATGCACCGGAACGCCACCAGATCCAATACTTCGAGATGTTCGGCAACCGGGGCATCTACTACAAGGGCTGGAGCGCCATTACCAAGCACCGCACCCCCTGGCAGATGGTGGGCCAACAAATGCCGCCTTTGATGACGATGTATGGGAACTGTACGACGGCAGTAAAGACTGGACCCAGGCCCACAACCTGGCCCAAGAGATGCCGGAGAAACTGCATGAATTGCAGCGCCTGTTCCTAATCGAAGCGGTGAAGTACAATGTGCTGCCCCTGGACGATCGCCAGACCGAGCGCATCGACCCCGCCACCGCTGGTCGCCCCTCCCTGGTAAAGGGGACTCGCAAATTTTCTTTGCGGGCATGGGGCGTCTGTCGGAGAACAGCGTGATCAATATCAAGAACAAGTCCTTCTCTATCACCGCTGAGGTCGAGGTGAAAGATCAGCCTGCCAGCGGCGTGATCATCGCCCAGGGTGGCAAGTTTGGCGGCTGGAGTGTCTACGCCAAGGAGGGCAAGCTCAAGTTTGCCTACAACGTGCTGGGCATCCAGGAGTTTTACACGGAAGCCACCATCCCCGTGCCCCAGGGCAAACACCAGGTGCGGATGGAGTTTGCCTACGATGGTGGCGGCTTGGCTAAGGGTGGCAACGTTACCCTCTACTACGACGGCCAATCCGTCGGGAGCGGACGGGTAGAGGCCACCCAGCCGATGATTTTCTCCGCCGACGAAACCACCGATATCGGCTACGAGTCGGGTACGCCCGTAACCCCCGACTACACCGCCCACAGCAGCAAGTTCACCGGCAAAATCCACTGGGTGCAGTTGGATGTGGGTAAAGACGACCACGACCACCTGATTTCCCCCGATGAGCGCCTGCGGGTAGCGATGGCGCGGCAGTAGAGACTCTCATAGATCCCAGGGTTCTTAAAGAACCCTGGGATCTATGAGAACCTGACCGCGCACCCACTGGCGAAAGTCGATTTCTGCGGTGACTTCATCGGTCAGGGCCGTTTGTAAAAAACGGTAGAAATCGGCCTTCGTCACCAGGGGAAAGGTTGGGGAGAACGCGCGCTCCTCATACCGCCCTCCACAAGCGGCAAAATCCTCCATTCGCGCCCATTAAATCGCCAAAACTCAGGTACTCCCAGGTCGGCATAGAGGTCGTTTTTCTGAATATCGGTATGGGTGATGTCTACCTCAACAACCAAATCTGGAGGAGGATCAGTGACTAAATCAACCTCATGATCAGCCACCAGGGCATAGTTTTGAATGTAATAGCCGTTATCAGGTTCTGCACTTTTCAGCAGGTCTTCTCTAGCCAGGGTAGTTGACCCCATCGATTTCAGTTTTAGACCCAGTTCTACCACCAAAATGCGAATGAACAGTTCAATTAACCGACTAAAACGCTCATGTCCCTCTAGCGGCATCGTGATTTCTAACACCCCGTTGTCATAGGTAAAGCGCGCCTGGGTACGGCCCGCCAAAAGCTGACGAATTTGTTGAAAGGCTGACCACTCTAGTGATCGAAACACCATACGGTTTTCCCCTTTTACAGGGGCTGGGGTGTCTAGGTACACGAGTCTTGACTCCTAAGCACGGGGCTGGCATTACGTAGGTCATCTCAATTCTAAGATCAGGCAGATCCCCGTCGTTATCAAGAAACCCGGTTTCTTTAAGAAAGCGGGTTTCTCCCCTCCAATAACCTTTCGTTAACGAAAAGCCATGATGAAAATTACACACCTTCTACAGCGCATCGGCGCGCGCGCGCTCGTCCTTGGCCTGGCGCTAAGCATGGGGGCCATCGCCCTTCCCGCCGCCCAGGCCCAGGCGCTTGACCCTGACGCCACAGACGTCTTGCAAGCCATGTCTGACTATCTGGCGAGAACCCAAGCCTTTAGCGTCAATGCCGACATCGATTTTGAGGTCATGGCCAGAACCGGCCAAAAGCTGCAACTCAGCAGCTACGCTACCCTGGTCATGCAGCGCCCCAGCGGGTTGTACCTTCAGCGGCGGGGGCCACTGGCCGAGGCCGAAATCTTCTTTGATGGCTCACAGCTAACGGTCTTTGGGCAACGCATCAACGCCTACGCCCAACAATCCCTGCCGGGTACCCTGGATAACGCCATTCGGGTCTTTGAACTAGAAACCGGACTCCCCTTTCCGGGAGCCGATTTGCTATTTAGCGACCCCTACGCCGTGCTGTCTGAAGGGGTAGAGAGCAGCCGCTACCTGGGCACCGCCTATGTTGATGGTGTTGAGGTGCACCACCTGGCCTTTCGCGAAGACGAGGTGGACTGGCAACTGTGGGTGCAAACGGGGGAGCAGCCCCTACCCATGAAGTACGTCATCACCACCAAGTGGCTGACGGGTGCGCCCCAGTACGAAATTCGCCTGCGCGACTGGAATACCAACCCGCAGATTGGGCGTAATCGCTTCACCTTTACGGCCCCTGCCGGAGCCACCCGGATGGACGTGCTACCGGCATCCACCCTTGACGACACCAACCTAATGGAGGAAACTCAGCCATGATCGCCATCCATCGACTTTTGCTTGCCACCTGCACGGTGCTAGCCGCGAGTGCAGTAGTAGACAGCGCGTTTAGGAGCAACCTGGTGACCCAAAACGCGCCGCCGTAATCGGTAGACCGGCCACCCCAGTGAGTATAGCCGGGGCCGCTCGCCGCACTACCCGACGAATGATTTACGCCACCTCCGTCTACGTGGCGACGCTGCCATCGGGGTGTACAACGGTGGTGATTGAGGGCACATCCCTTTACCAGTGCGGAGCCACCTACTACCAACCCTACGGCAACCAGTACGTAGTTGTGACCGTCCAATGAAGCCATTTCCCCCGCCGACCCGCTGGCTCGAACCCCGCTGGCCGGTGGCCCTGACTATTCTGGTGGGGTTGAGTCTGCTGACGGTGCTGCGTGATCGGATCAGAGTGTTTCCGGTTTGGCTGTCCTACCTGCTCGGCCTGGTGATTCTGGTGGCAATCGTCCTGGTGCCGCTCACGGGCGGAAAACCGCAATCGCTACGGTTTGAGCGGTGGATCACGCTGCTGTTCTGCCTGTTTATCGGAGCAGGAATGTTGGCGGGTTTGCGCTACCTGCTGTTGGAAATGTTTAATCCATCCGGCCACCTGGATGGCCTGGAGCTATTCACCTCCAGCGTGGCCGTGTGGGTGATTGACATTTTGATTTTTGCCCTGGTGTACTGGCAGAGCGATCGCGGCGGATCAGAGGCGCGGCAGAGAGATCGCCGCCGCCCTCCCGATTGGCTCTTTCCCCAAGCCGAGTTAGACGATGGCCTGCCTCCCTTAACATTCTCGGTAGTTAACCCCTTAACTCATTGAAGTTACCCCTATGTTGATCAACGACCTCACCGAAATCCGACAAATTATCAAAGACGCCTACATCTACGGCTACCCCATGGTAGACAGCTACCGCATCCAGCACGCCTACTTTGTCGATTCCCAAAACCCGGAATACAAAGCCCCCTGGAACCAGCTCCGCAACATTGCCCGGGTGTTTACGCCCGAGGATAAGGCCGTTCAGACCCCCAACTCCGACACGCCCTACTCGATGGCCGGGCTAGATTTGCGGGCAGAACCCATGGTGCTCACCGTGCCAGAGTTGGAAGCAGATCGCTATTTCAGCATTCAGCTGGTCGATCTGTATACCTTCAACTTCGAGTACATCGGTAGCCGCACGACGGGCAATGGCGGCGGCGTTTTTGTGATTGCTGGCCCCGATTGGCAAGGCGAAACCCCCAGCGGCGTCAGCCAGGTGATTCGCTCCGAGACCGAGTTTGTCTTGGCAATTTATCGCACCCAACTGTTTAATCCTGGGGATCTCGACCGGGTAAAGCAAATTCAGGCCAGCTACCAGCTACAGCCACTGTCGGCCTTTTTAGGTCAATCGGCCCCGGCCAGTGCCCCCCCGGTTGAGTTTGTGCCGCCCCTCACGCCCGATGCCCAGAGGACATCCCTGGAATTTTTCGGCATCTTGAATTTTCTGCTGCAATTTTGCCCCCCGGTGCCGTCAGAGGTGGATCTGCGATCTAGGTTTGCCCAGGTCGGTGTGGGGGCAGGGCAGAGCTTTGCGGCGGCGGCTCTTTCCCCTGAGGTCAAGGAGGCCATGAGCCAGGGCATAGCCGATGCCTGGGCCGAATTTACGGCCCTGAAACAGCAAGTTGACGCTGGACAAGTGACCTCTGGCGATGTGTTTGGCACCCGCGACTATCTCCAGAACAACTACCTCTACCGCATGGCGGCGGCGGTGCTGGGCATTTTTGGCAACTCCAAGCAGGAGGCGATGTACCCCTTCTACACCGTGGATGCCGAGGGCCAGCCCTTGAATGGAGCAAACCATTACACCCTGCACTTTGCCGCCGACCAACTGCCGCCGGTCAATGCCTTTTGGTCGCTGACGATGTACGAACTGCCCTCCAGCCTGCTGGTAGCCAACCCGCTGCACCGCTACCTGCTGAACTCGCCCATGCTGCCCCAGCTCAAGCGCGATGGAGATGGCGGCTTGACGTTTTACATCCAGCATGGGTCGCCTGGTACAGAACTAGAAGCCAACTGGCTGCCCGCCCCGGCAGGCCCGTTCTTCTGCGCCATGCGGCTGTACTGGCCTAAACCAGAGGCGATCGATGGCACCTGGCAACCGCCAACCATGCAGCGAGTACCCTAGAACGCCGGTACAAATCCCTGGGTTCTGGCTGAGGGGGTACCCAAATTCGGCCTCCATAGGACTAAGAACCCAGGGATCTTGGCATTCTGAACCGATGCCCTGGGTATACCTAGAGCTGTCATTCAAGTCACCAGCCTTAGCCGCTGAGCCTTGGACTTCCAGGCCAAGGCTCAAAGCAAACGTCCTCTTTAGAGGACTGTCTGGAGCTTGTAGTCTGCTTCAGCAGACTTCTGCTACGAGTCCGGGAGTTTACTCCTGGACGGTCTAGGCCATAGTCCAGTGGCCCAACACCAAAATGAGAATTGCGGCCTTCTGGCCTGACCCGGTTTCAGGATCAGGCGCTCCCCGATTGCTTTCCTCGTAAGGAGCCAACCCTCTACCATGCAAGACTTTCAGCGAAATGCCACCGTCCAAGACCGCCTGTTGATGATGATCGGCACCGGGCTGGGCGGTGGTCTGGCGGTGCTGATCATTAACCAGTTGCCGATCGCGCAGACCACTCTACTGGGTTCTCTGCTGCTAGGCAGCTTGATTGTGGTCTGTGCCTACCTGTCTAACCGGGTGCTGTGGTGGATGACGGTGGGGGCGATCGCAGGCATCATCCTAGGCATTGCCGGGGTAATGGCCGGCCACCTGGCCGCCGAAAAGGAACCGCTGGATTTGCCCCTGCGACTGACCTTTGTGGGCACTCAGAGCCTGGCCGGGTTTTTGGCCGGCCTGATACTGGGGCGCAAGGTGCAGCACGCCCACCTACCTACCCTTAAGGACTTTCTCAGCAGCCTCAGCGCCCTCACCGTTGGGTTGTTTGCCGTGGTGGTTACAGCCCGCTTTGTCGTCGAAGGGTTAGACCCGGCCCGCACCCTATCAAGCCGCCTCAGCGTATCCATGACCATTTTGATTACCCTACTGGCTATCCCCGGTGCCGTGGGCTATTTCCTGGCAGAGCGGCAGGGGAACCGACCTCGGTGTTGACACCTCTGTATAAACGCGGTTTGAACCGCCGTAAGCCAGAGCTTTGTGCGTCAACCAGCAGATTGGCCCAGCCGCTCTGAGTGCCAACCTGCTGCTGAAATGGGTTTTAGCGCTCAGCCACCCCCCGCCTGCGGGTCATCAGGCTGATGTAGCCGCCGCTGCGCCCGGCTTCTTCCAGCGCTTGCAGAAATGCCTCAAAGCTCGGCGTATTGGGCTGCACCGGCATGGGGGCTGACCACTCAAGCTGCTCGCAATAGCGCAGAGCCGCTAGTTGGTTAATGGCCGCTTCTACGGCCCGCTGGTCGCCCAACAAAATGTGCCGGAGGATTTCTTGACCCCTAGCCAGGCAATGGAAACGTTGCAGGGGTTGGAATTTGTAGTCTTGGTTCTTGAAACATACGGGATGGTCTCCGTTTTCACTAGAGAGCCAAGACCCCAGAGTTTTTAAAGAACTCTGGGGTCTTGTTTCCATTCAAATGATTTCTCTAGCGAGTAGAGAGGGACTGAAAATTACAATTACCGATAGCCCAAGGAGGGGTTTCCATTCAAAATGATTTTCTCTAGCGAGTAGAGAGAGAAAACGCGATGAGAACCGGAAATTTTTGGGGGCCTAGGGGGGGCTTACA
>JAAUUR010000422.1 GCA_012031045.1 Leptolyngbyaceae cyanobacterium SM2_5_2 | reverse complement strand
GCTGGATATTGTGGTGCTGGATCCGCCCCGCAACGGGCTGCGATCGCCCCGTCCTCGATGCGCTAATCGCCCTCAAGCCACCCCGGATCGTCTACATGAGCTGTGACCCGGCCACTCTGGCCCGCGACCTGCAAATTCTCCGGGATGAAGGCGGCTACACCCTCACCAAAGTGCAACCCGCCGACTTCTTTCCCCAAACCCCCCATGTGGAATGTGTCGCATTTCTGGTAGCGTAAAGCCAGATTCCTGCGTCTTGAACTAAATCCCATGAAATAGTAGGGTGGGCACGGCCCACCAAAATCAGCAAGATAAAAATCACCCAACAAAGCCAGAAACCGTAGGGTGGGCATTGCCCACCAGCAACCGCAGGCCCACTCACCCACCACCATCGGGCACCCCCATACAACCGAGCCTTGCTCCCCCGCCTAGCCTAGCTCCATCCGTTTTCCTGAACCCCATGAAGCTCAGCATCATCGCCGAAAAAATTGGCCTTACCACCGCCTCTAGCCTCACCACTCACCCCGACCACGATCCCGATATCACCGGGGTGGCGGCGGTACGATGAGGCCACCACCGGCACCCTGAGCTACATCGAGGGCGATAAGTTTGCAACCTTTGTGGGCACAACCAGCGCCAGCGCCCTGATTTTGCCCCAGAATGAATCTCTCCAGGCCAAGGCCACCGAACGGGACATAGCCTGGCTCAGCACCGCCGACCCACGGCTAGGATTTGCCCGCGCCATTGCCCTGTTCTACACACCCTATCGCCCCCCGGCTGGCATTCATCCCTCGGCGGTGCTAGACCCCTCTGTGGTCTGCGGTGCGAATGTGTCGATCGGGGCCAATGTGGTGATTCAGGCCGGCGTAAGGCTGGGCGATGAGGTCTGCATTCACCCCAACGTGGTGATTTATCCAGAGGCACAGGTGGGCGATCGCACCGTGCTCCATGCCAACTGCGTCATCCACGAGCGCAGCCAGATTGGGGCCGACTGCGCTATCCACAGCGGTGCCAGCATTGGGGCCGAGGGCTTTGGCTTTGTGCCCACCGCTGCTGGCTGGGAAAAAATGGAGCAGTCGGGCTATGTCGTCCTGGAAGACGGGGTACGGGTGGGCTGCAACACCACCATAGATCGGCCCGCTGTCGGCATTACTCGCGTCGGACGGGGCACCAAGCTCGATAACCTGGTACACATTGCCCACGGCTGCCAGGTGGGCGAAGCGGTGGTGATGGCTGGGCAGGTGGGCATGGCTGGCGGCGTTAAGATTGGCAATCGGGTGATTCTGGCCGGGCAGGTGGGCATTGCCAACCAGGCCACCATTGGGGATGGGGCGATCGCTACGGCCAAAACGGGCATCCACAGCGACATTGCCCCCGGCGAAATTGTCGCCGGTAGTCCGGCCCTACCCCACAAGATCTTTCTCAAAGCCTCAGCGGCCTATCGGCGGCTACCGGAAATGTACAAGACCTTGCAGCGGTTACAGAAATCAGCTCAAGAGTAGCCTTTAGCCAGGTGCGGCTAGATTAGAACGAGAGCCTTTGGAGCAGATTAGCCACGGGTAACGTAAATCCGGGAATCACCTCTTCCCCATCTAGAGAATTGATAGATTTCAGCAGGGGATCGACTGCTTGGTCACAGCAGTAAACCAGGGGTGCATCCCAGTCGTGCTATGAACATCATCGACGTTCAACTAAAAATGTCAGAATGTATCCATTTTGTAAATAAAGCATTACACTAGTCAAGGTAAGGCCAGTGATGGTTCTCCAGTCGGTTCCTAACCGCTCAAGTGGTTAGCATCGGCATCATCAGCAAAGCGTTTACTTGACTCCCAACGGTTCGCAATGTTCTTTCTCTAAGAGCATTTGATGTTTTTCTGTCTATGTCAGGTTTGTTGATTCACATTGTGCGATCTCAACATTAAACGCAGCGACCGATTCCGCATCAAAATTAGATTTCAAGTTAGCTACCGCACTGCTACGCTTACTGTTTTTACCCTAATTGGGTTACAGGAGGTAGGAATCTACCAGAAGCTTCTGAGTCGTAAATGGAGATTAGACTTGGATTTTGCCTCTATTTAGGGGTGGCTACGGTATGTGTGTAAATCCTTCTAGCCCCAAAGTCCAAGGCCTAGTCAAGCCGAGCTTACCTAAGTAGGCTTTTGGGATGGCGCAGATGCCTCTCAACGAGATTCTGAGAGTTGGAGAGTGGTCATTCGGCCACGATTGACTTTGTTTCTGCCCTTGCGATCGAAGTTCCATCCGGCCAAGGTATTCTTCACTTCTGGAATTTTCTGTAAGTAGCGCATCCGTCTATTCATTCGATCAGTTGAATCCGTATGTTGCCAAGTTCTTGAGTGATTTAACAGCTCAGAATGTTGGTATTTATTTAGTTGCTCACAAACCAAATGCACTAGGTGAAACACATGGCTAACATTATTGATACGGCTACCCAGGCTGGTTCTTTCAGTACCCTAGTTGCTGCTATCAAAGCAGCTGACCTGGTCGCTACTCTTGAGGGCAGCGGCCCATTCACGGTTTTTGCTCCCACTGACGAAGCGTTTGCCAAATTGCCAGAAGGCACAGTGGACGCTTTGCTCAAGGACATTCCCAAACTTAAGCAAATCTTGACCTATCACGTTGTGTCAGGTAAGGTCATGGCGGCTGATGTGGTAAAGCTGAAATCAGCTAAAACCGTTGAAGGTTCAGAAGTCACGATTGACACTTCTAATGGCGTGAAGGTGAATGATTCGATGGTGACAACCCCTGATGTGGCCGCTGATAATGGGGTCATTCACGTCATTGATGCTGTGTTGATGCCAGCCTAAACTCTGTTTCTAGAGTCGCGATCGCGACTCTAGAAACTATTGACTTGTTTAGTCATGAGTGCAGCTCTCAAGTGGTTGCCGACTGGCTATCTCTGCATCATTTCTCACTTAGTCTGAAGTAGAAGCATGAGATCGTAGAATCGCATACTTCAAAGTTGTTGTTATGAATATTTATTCAGGCATCATGAGCTACAGTCTTAATCGGTTTCTAAGTTTTCTACAACGCACGCTTCTAGTGAGTTTATTGATCAGCTTAATTTGGTCATTGGGGCTTTCTACCGCTCCAGTCCTAGCTATGCCTAATGTTGCTGTCACAACTCCTGAAGAAGTTGTTTCGTCAATATCCAATGCCACTACATCCAGTCCATCCGGAGACGCTCGGCTGAATGCTGTTATCAGTTGTTTGCCCAAACAGTTGAGTGAACCCAGCTTTAAACGCGCCATGAGCGAGATGGGCAATGACCAGCTTGAGCGAGTCTTTAATCTTAAGCCTAATCCTAAGCTGAGCCAGGCGGAAATCGAGTTAGCAAGTTGCCTGAGCCGCAAGGGATTCACAAACGAGTAAGCCTAATTGCAGTTTGCAGAATTCAGGCTGACTGCACAGAGATAGCGTTAATAATTGCGCTTCTTCCCGCAACTGATTTTGCCTTTCTAGGAGCAATCTTTGCCCAAGGCAATATCGAAAACCGACTGTCTGTGGTGCAATTGTTGACTCCTAGTACAGGCAGGCAGAAGACGGAATATAAAACCTTTATTCCCCAGTGGGTAATTCTCCCAGGTGATTTTGGGCCTTAGCCGCCCAATCGGGGTTGCCAAGGGTGATATACAGGTTTTTGGCATATTCCAGCACGGTGCGGGCCTCGTCAAACCGACCTAGCTGAATGAAGGCCAGCCCAGCACTGTAGTAGGCATCGGCATAGCCACCGTTGAGCCGGGTCGCCATTCTGAAGGAGTCCAGGGCGGCTTCGGGCTGGCCCTGGTTAAAGCGGGCAATCCCCAGGTTGTAGTGGGCTTCGGGGTATTGAGGCTGGATCTGCAAGGCTTGCTGTAAGGCCGCTTCAGCTTCAGCGTATTTTTGCTGTTGCAGGTAAATAATTCCCTGCTGAAAGCGCGATTCTGGAGCCTGGGGGCTGTATTCAGCGGCTTTGTCCAGGGCGGCCAGAGCTTCGTCGGTGTGGCCCTGAGCCTGGAGCACGATGCCCAGGTTGTAGTAGGCGTTGCCTAAATCGGGCTGAATTTCTAGGGCGCGGCGCAGGTAGGCTTCCGCCTGATCCAGGTTGTTGCCTTCGATCAGCGCTCCGCCCAGGTTGGCGTAGGCCATCGCAAACTGTGGATCGGCCCGAATCGCCTGCCAGAAGGCCGAAGCCGCCTCCTGGAGCTGTCCCTTTTGGCGCAGCACCAGGCCCAGGTTGTAGTGGGCCGCCGCAAAGTTTGGGTCAAGGGCGATCGCCTGCTGAAACTGGGGCCTGAGCCGCCTCCACCTGACCCTGCTGAATCAACGCCAGTCTGATTCAGCGCCGCCTCTGCGGCTGGGGTTATTGGTAG
>JAAUUR010000421.1 GCA_012031045.1 Leptolyngbyaceae cyanobacterium SM2_5_2 | reverse complement strand
GTTAGGGTACGGGTGATGGGCCAGCTATCCACCACCATGCCAGCGGAAAGCAGCATCATGTAGAGAATGGAATACTTGAACAGGCTGCGAGCCAGGTCGCGATCGCTGGGCTCCCGTAAAAGCGCCCAGGCTTTCTTGATGAAGATGCCTCCCAAGCCCAGGGCAATCAGAGCGTAGATAGCTCCTGTAGCGCCCAGGGGAAAGGTCATCATCAACGTCAGCGGCACCAAAATCAGGGTGTAGTACCAGATTTGGCGGGCGGTGGATTGATCCCCGACTACAACCGGCATCATCGGCACGTTGACCTTGGCGTAGTCATCCTGAATTAGCATGGCCAGCCCCCAAAAATGAGGCGGCGTCCAGATAAACACGATAAAGAAAAACAACCAGGCGGCCAGGCTAAGATCACCTGTGACAGCGGCCCAACCCACCAAGGGTGGCATGGCTCCCGCGGCCCCGCCAATCACAATATTTTGAGGCGAAGAGCGCTTCAGCCAGTGAGTATAAACACCCACATAGATAGCAATGCCTGCCATAGCCAGAACAGCACTCAGCAGGTTAGCCGCCAGGGCCAAGAGCGCAAAGGACAGTACCGCCAGAATGCCGGCAAAAACCAGCGCATCGCGCACCTGGATGCGTCCAGAGGGAATGGGGCGATGGCGGGTACGCTCCATATCAAAATCAATGTCACGGTCGTAAACGCAGTTAATGGTTTGGGCCGAGGCCGCTGCCAGAGTACCGCTCAGCAGGGTGACTAACAGTAAGACAGGGTCAACCTGGCCTTCACCCGCCACCCACATGGCGGCCGCCGTTTCAATCAGCAAGAGGGGAATGATGCGCGGTTTGGTCAATTGCACGTAACTGCGGAGAACTGCCTTGAAGGAGTCGTGGTGACGGGTAGCGTCATTCCATGTAGTAGTCGGGTTCATGCGGGGGGAAGTCCTAAAAGTATGCGGAAACGGACTAAGGAACGAGTCGAAAGGCGAGAAACTAAGCCTTCTGAGCGTAGTCTGGGTGGGAGAGAGCGGCGCGATCTCGGCTTAAGGCATCTCGCCAGGCTAGCGTTGTGAAGCAAACCAGGGTTCCCACTAGTGCCGCGCCTAGGGTGTGATGAATTACAGTTAAGGGCTCCACCTGAAGTCTCAGGCGAAAAGTGGCAATGCCCATCACCAGCTGAAAGACCAGCCAGGTGCTGGCCAGACTGCCCAGCCGCCGCAGGGGATAGCTGAGCGCAGGGGTACGCCAGACAACCCAGGTCAGCCCCAAAACAGCCAGGGTGGCCGGTACGATGCCCAGCAGGTGAGAGTTCATGACCTGGCAAAGTTCGCCCAACCCAAAACACTGACGCGCCGCCCAGCGAGAACCCACCAGTCCTCCCAGCAGGCATTGCCCGTAAACAATGGCCGTAGCGCCCAACCCTAGCCAGGGCAACTGCCCTACCGTGCCTGTGCTGGTGTAGGGCAGCAGAGCAGTACCCATGATTAGCATGGCGCTAAAAAATAGTAGAGCGGTGCCGAGGTGGGCTGTAACAATGTCAAAACGCAGCAGCTGGGTCACCGTTAAGCCCCCTAGCACACCCTGAAACCCAATCAAGGCCAGGCTCCCAGCGCAGCCCAGGGTAGCCAACCTGGCACCTGGCGACGATACCACCAGCTTAGGGCTACCAACCAGAGCGTGCTTAACCCAATCAATGCGGCATCCAGACGATGGAACCACTCCAGAAAGACTTGCAGGTTCATCTGCTGCTGAGGCACCAGTTGCCCATAGCAGAGCGGCCAATCGGGGCAGGCCAACCCAGCATTCATGACGCGAGTAGCACTACCAACGGCCATCAGCGCTAGGGTGGCTAGCACAATTTTCCACACCAGCCGACGGAGGCGATCCGTAGGGCCTAGAGCTTGGGACTCTATTGACCAAGCCCAAGGACTGGAACTTGCGGGGTTTGAAGACGAAATAGAAGAAAAGTTTGCGGCCATGCCATCTCCAAAACTACGGGTCGATGCCGGTCGGCACGTTAAGGTTTTGATCTGAGTCACTGAGCCAGCACTTCACTGGCTATGGGAGCTGCTTGCAGGGTGGGCAATCAGCGCATTACATCCAGGCTCAGAGCCTGACCCTGACCAGACCTAGGCCGAGCAACCTGTTGCTACCACTTTAGAGAGAGACACCTGGGAACCCGCCAAGCTTTAGGAATTTCTTCGGAATTTATGGAGAAAATCAACCCGCTGACTCAGGCTTCAGGGGCAAGAGTGCTTAACATTTCGTTGCATTTCACCATGTTCCGTATCGTTCATTACGTTGTTGGGGTAGCCTCCCACTGGCTGGCTCACCGCCTCAAGCACCTCTTGCTTCTGACCACCCTTAGGTCTGAATCGGCCCCTTGGTATCCCAGGTCGGGTGTGACACAATTGGGCACTTGTCTTTACGATTGAAGCCCCATGACTCAGCCCATTACCCTCAACCTGGCAGACGGCTCGGTACGGTTTAGCTTTTCGGGGGCTGCCGCCCAGGAACTCAAAACAGCCCTAGACGAGCTAATGACGGCTCTGAAGAGTACTGCCTCTGAAGCTGGGGAACCCTCCCGCCGTTCCTCAGCCAGCGCCTTAGAACACCGCTACACGGGAGATGTGTTTTTAGAGGTATTCTGTAACCCTAATATTTGGCCCAGCCCCTTTGCCGCCAAAGTTTTGATTACCCTCGGGACGATCGTATCCGCCTGACCACAGAAGCCGCTCTAGCGCAACTCTATGAGGATGTCAGCGTTTATCTGGAGAGCGCCGTTTAAGGAGCCGTGTACGGAAAAGGCCCAATCCAACCCTCCTGACAGCCCGTTTTGCCTGATCGCTTGACCATTTCCCAAACTCGGCTCAGGCAGGGTAGAATCTGGGCATTTACGCTTGAGCCTATATTGGCAGGTTGCTTTGAATTGTCGCAGCCTGAGAACCGCTAGCTATCTACGAGGATATGAAGGTATGACCCCCGATACATTATCCGAAACGCTGCAAAAAGGCTTTCACGTTACCCTGGGCGCTACCGCGGCTTTACTGGAGGCGGTTCAAAACCCTCAAGCCTCTAGTCAACGGTTTGCTGAACTTGGCAACGACGTTAACCGCATTACCGAAGAATTAGAAGCCAAGGGAGAAGTTACGGAACGGGAAGCCCGGCAGCTTGTGGATAGCCTGCTTAGCCAGGTGCCTAACCCGTTCCAGAGTGCCACATCTGGTATGCCAACGGTTGATACGATAGCCACTCCGGTAGCCGATAGCTCAGTACAAAGCGATCTGGTAGCCCTGACCCAAGAGCTTTCTGAGATTCGCCAGGAAATCGAAGCGCTCAAACAGAGAAACACCTAGTTCGGAAAGGCAGAAGGCAAAAGGTAGAACAAGCCCTGGCCTCAGCTCCGGCAGTAAAGTCATCAGCGTTAGGAATCAGCAAGTTACGCCCTCCTAACGCCTAACTCCCCCCATCCAGACTCGACCCAGCCTACGCTGATAGCCATAACCCAGAATTTAACCAAAACTTTTTCAACTACAGCAGACCTCAATAGTCTATAATCAGAGACCGTGCACATTTGCAGGCTCTATGAACGCAGAGGAAATCATCCGCTCTATTGAAGCGGAGCAGCTAAAAACAGATCTGCCTGATATTTACGTTGGCGACACCGTTCGCGTAGGTGTTCGCATTCAGGAGGGAGGTAAGGAGCGGATTCAACCCTACGAGGGTACTGTCATTGCTATGCGCAATGGCGGCATTAACCGTTCAATCACAGTTCGTAAAATCTTTCAGGGTGTTGGGGTTGAGCGGGTGTTTCTGCTCCACGCTCCTAAGGTGGCCGATATTACCGTCCTCCGACGAGGTAAGGCACGCCGTGCTAAGCTTTACTATCTGCGCGATCGAGTAGGTAAAGCCACTCGTCTGAAGCAGCGGTTTGACCGCCCTATCAAGTAAGCTTGATATAGACTTGCCCTTCAGCAGAAGGCAGGCTAGCAGGCGGCCTAGGCGTCCTTAGTTCAGTTGGTAGAACGCGGGTCTCCAAAACCCGATGTCGGGGGTTCGAGTCCTCCAGGGCGCGCTGAGTAGAGCAGTAGCTTAGGCCCAGAGCCTTAGCCGTTAGGCTCTCCTTGTGAGAGTGGCAATGGGCTAAGCTACTAACTCCCCAATGCCGTCTGACGCTTGGCTGGTTTGGGGGTTGTTTGTAATCCTGGAGTGCAGTCCAGCAGGAGCAAAGCCGGTGGTTAAAAAGGAAGTAGTAACCGAGTCAAAGCGCAAGGGAGCCGACTCCAGCGAGGCTGATAGCGGCTTTAAGCTAGTTGAGTTTCTCAAAGGCACCCGGGAAGAACTCGGTAAGGTCGTGTGGCCAAGCCGTCAGCAGCTTATTAGTGAATCGGCGGCGGT
>JAAUUR010000420.1 GCA_012031045.1 Leptolyngbyaceae cyanobacterium SM2_5_2 | reverse complement strand
CTGTCCAAGTAAAAAATAGTATTCCTTTACGTCTTCCCCCGTGGTTGCCCTGGTTGCCCGTCAGCCCAAACAGGCGCTCCTTAAGGATGGGGGTCTTTGCCATTCCACAGGGCCAGGGCAAAACAGAGCCGCTGCTTTTCATCGCAAAGGCCCAGCAAGCCATCCTCCCCCCCAGCGATAGGCGCGACTGTGGGACTGGTGGTGAGAGAAATCCTCCCAGGCGGCACCCCCGGCACTGTAGTCTTCGCGGACGGTGCCCCACTGGCGATCGCTGAGGTACGGCCCCCAAAATTTCCAGGGCGCAAGGTCATCGCGGGCTTCGGCAAGGCGTTGGTGTTCGGGTGAGGAAAACATGGGGAAGAGGGGGAAGAGGGACAGGGTGGTGGGTGATGGGGAGTAGCGAGTGGCGGGGTTAGAGGAGGGCCAGGAGTTTTTTACAGGTGGCTACGGCGGTGGGGAGGAAGGTAGCTGGGGTGGCATTATCGTTGACCTGAGAGGCGGTTAGCACGGCTCCAACCCAGTGCTCAGTATGCCAGATGCCTACAGCCAGGTTGGGTAGGGCATCCAGGGCTGGGTAGGGATAGGGGCTGATGTACCAGTAGGGTTCTGGGTAGGTTTGGTCACCGGGGGATAGCCCAACACCAAGGTATCGAATGTCGGCGTCGGTAGCGCTGGGGTAGGTCATTAGCGTGGCCATATCGAAGTGGTGGGGCCAAATGTAAATGGGCGAAGCGGCTGGGTTGGCAGCCACAATTTTAGCCAGTAGAGGCTGGGTGCTGGCGTAGTAGGCAATCACCGCTTCTCGACCGGCGGCCTCGCCCATCTCGAAGGTTGCTCCGTGGGCGAGAGGATGGTCTGGGAAGTCATCGGGGGAATAGTCCAACAGCGTTAAGGATTCAGCCGCTATGCCCAGCTTGGCCAGCTCGGTTTTATGCCAATGCAGCGCTTGGGTCATGGTTTGACCGACTAACGACAGGGTAGCTACCGGCTGATGTTGGCTGAGGATGACGCTGGTGAGGGCTACCGGAAACAACGCCACTTGAATCGCCGTATGGGGAATCGGCTGGCCGACAAAACCCTTGAGTTGAGGATCCCAGTCCAGGGTGATCTGGCTACCGTCGGGTTTGGTCTGGCTTAGGGCCAGGCCAGTAGCCGCTATAAACTGAATCGCGTAATGCAGCTGAAGGCGGTGGGCAACCAGTTCGCTAGGAGGTATAGCCGTTGGGTTAACCATTACAACTCCAAAACCACCTGGGCAGATTTGGGCTTAGACACACAAATTAAGACGGATCCTTCCTCTGGGGTGCCTGTGGGGGGCTGGTCATAGACGACTTCCCCATCGTTCAGGCGGCACATGCAGGTAAGGCAAATGCCAGCCCGGCAGCTAAAGGCTGGGTCAAGTCCCTGGGCTTCGGCCAATTCCAGCAGGGTGCCGTCAGCCGGGCTCCAGGTGACGGTTTTGCCAGATTTAGCAAAGACAACTTCTGCCATAGCGGCTCCGTTAGTGGCCGCCTCGCGCTCTACCTGGGCAGGCGCGGGCTTACTGAAGGACTCGAACCGAATTTGCTCCGCAGGCACTCCCAACTCCATTAGCCCAGCCCGCAGGGAGTCCATAAACGGCGGCGATCCACACAGGAAGTAGTCGGCCTGGGCTGGGGTGACGGGCAACAAGGCTTGGATTAGCTCTGCATCTACATAACCCGTGCCCTGGTAATGGCCCATGTCTTCTGGGCGGGGACGGCTGTAGCAGTAGTGAAGTCTCAGGTTGGGAACCCGTTCCGTCAACGCCCTGACCTCATCGCGAAAGGCGTGGTAACTGCCATCCCTGGCCCCGTGCAAAAACCATAGCCAGCGAGAAGGATTGTGCTGGCTCACCGCCTTGGCCATGCTGATCATCGGAGTAATGCCTACGCCGTTGCTGATCAGCACCGCTGGGCGATCGCTAGCCACCTCCAGCACAAACTTCCCTGCCGGTAGCTTGGCCTCGATGACGGAACCGACCTGAATGTGGTCGTGCATAAAGTTAGAAGCTACACCAGGGGGCACAGCCAAATCTTTGGGTGCCCCCTCCCGTTTAATGGAGAGGCGGTAGTAGCTGGGCGCTTCCGCATAGTCGGACAGGGAGTAGGTGCGAATCACCGGGCGAGGCTGAGCGGGGATCGGTAAGCGAATCGTCAAAAACTGGCCTGGCAAAAATCCGGGTAGAGGGCCGCCATCCTGGGGTTTCAGGTAAAAGGAGGTGATTTCCTGGCTTTCCTGCACCTTGTGTTCTACCACAAAGTTGCGCCAGTCTCGCCAGCCGGTAGCCTCTTCCACAGAAGTGGATGCCTGAGCTTTAGAATGAGCGCCCGATGGGCCAGGAGCCACACCCACCAGGCCAAATATCGCACCTGCCCCCGCCCCTAAAGCCGCGCCGTAAACCGCCCAACGACTTACCAATTTGTCATCAAGTTTGGTTAGGCCCAGGATTCCTCCCGCTAAAATGGCCGTGGCTGAAGCACCCATCAGAGCGGCCTGGGTACCTCTCCAGAGAGGATTAGACGTACGTTCAAGGATATCAACCATGATGGAGTTCTCCAAACTTCAAAATTTACTGAGCTCCCTTTTGAGCCCGCCGTGACGCAGGGTCTCTGCCAACCACAGCCGCTCTTCAAGGAATCGGTTAAGGGGAAGCCCTACAGACTTCACCTCACTGTTCCTGGTAGTTCCAGGTCAACCCACCGTCTACAAAAAATGTGCTGCCGGTGATGTAGTTGGCGTCCTCAGAGGCTAGAAACGCTACCAGGCCAGAAACATCCTGGGGTTGGCCGAGTCTGCCAAGGGGAATGTTTTTGAGCAAGGCGGCCAGCTTTTCAGGATCGTTGAGCAGCTTAGAGTTGATAGGTGTTTCAATGGCTCCTGGGGCCACGTTGTTGACGGTGATGCCGTAGGGGGCTAGCTCCACAGCCAGGTTGCGAGTCAGCATTTTTAGGCCACCTTTGCTGGCACAGTAGGCCGCAAAGTTCGGGAAGGGCAACTCCTCATGCACTGAGCTAATGTTGATGATTTTGCCGGGATTTTGAGTCTCAATCAGGTGTTTAACCATCGCCTGGGTGGCAAAGAAAACCCCTTTCAGGTTTACGTTAAGCACCGCATCAAACTCGGCCTCGGTAGCCTCCCAAAAGGGGGCGTGTTTTTCAATTCCGGCGTTATTGACCAGAATATCTAGCTGGCCGTAGTGGTTGATACTTTCATCTACCAGGCGACGCACATCCTCTACCATGCCTAAATCAGCGCCGATGCTGTAGCCTTTGTCATTGTCGCAGTAGCCTTCTACAGATTGGCACTCTCCCCCAGCCGCCCGTACCTGAGCTAGAGTTTCTTCAGCGCCTGCGGGGTTAGATCGATAGTTAATCACAACCTTGGCACCCTCGGCGGCGAGGCGAATGGCAATGGCCTGACCAATGCCCTGGCTACTGCCTGTTACCAGAGCCACTTTTCCCTTGAGTCTCATGGGGTTTCCTTAGTAAGTGGAGGATTCAATAGCTAATACTCGACGGCAGAAATAGCAACCCGATTGGGTAAAGCTAGGAGCCTTAATGTATTTGGGATTCCTCTTCTGCTGTCTACTTTTCTGCCCTAGTCCGTATCTGGCTCGACCGTTGGGTTCAGGAACTATAGAACCTATTGAAGAGGCTTTATCCCTCTACAGAATGAGAGGCTACTGAAAAAGTATCTGAGATAAGGATGAGAATTGACTGATCTAAAAACCAGGGGTTGCGACGAGGTTTCCTGGATTGTGGATTAAGTTAATGTAGGGGTTTGTCCAATGGCCGTTGCACCTCCCGAAAATTCCCTTCTGGTTGAGAGCCGTGCCCAGTGGCGGCAATGGCTGGCGGAAAACCACACCCGTACTGAGGGCATTTGGCTAATTACCTACAAAAAAGCCGTCGGCAAGCCCTATGTTTCCTACGACGAAACCGTCGAAGAAGCCCTCTGCTTCGGCTGGATTGACAGCAAACCCAACAAACTTGATGAAGAACGCACCATGCTCTGGTTTGCACCCCGCAAACCCGGCACCGGCTGGTCGGCCCTCAACAAGCGGCGGATAACCGCCCTGATCGAGGCAAGCCTAATGAGGCCGCCGGGTTTGGCGAAGATTGAGATGGCTAAGCAAGATGGCTCCTGGACTGCCCTAGACGCCATCGAGCGACTGGAGATCCCCCCCGATTTAGCCGCCGCCCTGGCTACCAACGAGGTGGCCAAAACCAACTTCGACGCCTTCCCCCGTTCTGCCAAGCGGGGCATTCTGGAGTGGATTGCCAGCGCCAAACGGCCCGAAACTCGGGCTGACCGCATTGCCGAAACCGTAGACCTGGCGGCTCAAAATATTCGCGCTAATAGCTGGCCAAAAACGCCTG
>JAAUUR010000419.1 GCA_012031045.1 Leptolyngbyaceae cyanobacterium SM2_5_2 | reverse complement strand
TCCCATTTCGGTAATGCTTAACAATATCACCGAGGTACTTTGTTCCCCAGGCTTGCATAGTATTTTCATCAACAAGGAAACCAGATCCATGAAGCTTAAACGCCCGCTACCAACTAATAAAACTGTTACTTTTAAGTTTTGTAGCACTTGTTAAATCAACGCCGGAACGCAAATTGCTAAATATTTTTGTTGTGGTTTTCCACCTTATGGTTACTGTTTCTGCTTTTTCTTCTGGAATCGCAGCGTCTTCTTCTGTGAGTACTTCTCCTAATAGAGACATTGAGGCTAGATTGTCAGAATAAGCTAATTCAGCGACAGTCATAGATATTCGTACCGCTGCTCCATCATCTACCCAAGGATGGTCAGGGATAGCAAACGTTATTCGTATGGGTTGTTTTTGGAGCAAATGAAATTCAATAACTTTTCTTTGCCAAACTTGGTGAATACTGTTGGTGGTTATCAGTCCAAATTTTCGTATAGATTTACTTCGTACCAATTCCGCTGATTTGTGCCACCAGTACATTACGTAATCCACAGTCTCAGAGACATTTGAATATATCTTCCGTAGGGTTTCCGCATATCCATCTCCCAACCTTTCTCGCATCCATGCATTTCCGATAAATGGGGGATTTGATACCACATAATCCGCTTCCGGCCACACCGCAGGCCGAGGATTCAAATACCGATAAATGGGAATCTGATCACTCGGGTCGGGCACCTCTTCCCCCGTCACCAGATGCCGCATCTTGCGACCGCCCCAGCGCGTTCTCACCTGCCCCGTCGCTGGGTCAACGTCCTCTTCCTTGCCGTCATAGGCCAGCACCGCATCCCGGCATTCAATGTTGTGATATTCCCGCAGCACCGGCTCCACCGGGGGCAAGTCGCCAAAGCGCCGAAAATGCCACTGCAAATAACCAATCCAGATCACCAGGTCGGCGATCGCCGCTGCCCGTGGGTTAATCTCAATGCCCAAAAACTGCGACGGGTTCACCTGGTCGATGTCGAGCCGGAGCTGAGCCTGCCCGGTGATGTCCTCCAGGCGCTTCAGCACCTCCGACTCCAGCTGCTTCATCAAATCCAGCGTCACATACAAAAAGTTGCCCGTACCGCAGGCCGGGTCGAGGATGCGCGTTTGCCGCAGTTCTGTGAGAAAGGCTTCCAGAGTCGCGATCGCCTCTTCTTTTTGGCAGGCGTCGGGTCATCGCCCAACTGCTGCTTCGCTTCCCCCTGCACTACTACCCACTGGGCCTGCAACGGCTCCAGCACCACCGGCTTCACCAACCGCTCTACATAAGATCGCGGCGTGTAGTGAGCCCCCAGCTTGCTGCGCTCCTTCGTATCCAGCGCCCGCTCCAGCAACGTCCCAAAGATGGCGGGTTCTACATTTTGCCACTCTCGTTCCGCCGCATCCAGCAAAATCTTCACCTGATCGGCAGAGAGGTCAAACGCCACCGGGTCGGCAAACAAGCCCCCATTAAACCGCAGCAGCCGACCATGAAAGCCAAAAGTGCCCCCTTCATTCATCGCCTGCCACAGGGCCTCAACCTCAGGCTTAAAGCTTTTGGGGTTCTCCTGCCAGCGGGTTTTGAGGGCAGTGGTAAATAACTCCTCCTTCAGTAGCTCTACATCTTCCGCAAACATGGTGAAGATGCAGCGCATCAGGAAATGGGCCACCTCCTGGGGTTCGTGCTGACCTTCCAGCGTTTTCGTGAGCTCGGCCAGGTCGGCGGCCACCTCCCGCGTCACCCGTGCGGCAATCTTCTCCGGGTTGCGGGCCTGGGGGTCGGTGAAGAGATCTACAAACAGGTCAAAGATGTCTTCCCGCTGTAACGAGGCCAGTTCAATGTCCTGACGCGCTGCGTAGCCCCCATAGTCGCCGTTGAAGCCCATCCACAGCTCAAAGTGATCGCCAATGTCGCAGGTCAGCAAAAACGGGGGCTTGTTGGGTACGTTGCGGGTGTAGGCGATCGCCTGCACAAACGCCTTTTCCATCGCCTTCAGATAGCTGGGGGTGCCCCGCCTCGCCGTGCCTTTGCCCGTCAGGGCGCTGCCCTGTTTGGCCTCAATGATGAAGTGTTCAGCTTTGTAGAAGTCGATATAGCCGGGAGTGACTTTGCCGCTAGGGTGATAAACCTTGATGTCTTTGTCAAAGCAGTAAGGGTCGTCCTCAACGTTGCCCTTCGGCGGTGGGCCATCCACCCCCAATGCCTCACATAGATCTAAAAAGAACCCTTGGTAATTGGCCCGCTCATTGCCCCCAGAGTTTTGCCACTTGTCCACAAAGCGCTTGATGCGTTCAGAGTCCTGGGGAGTCATGGGGCCAAATTCTGGTGTTCGTAGTCCCAAGACTAACGCAGGTCAGCAATCTGGGAATAGCGGCATAAAAATGGCGTAAAGCAGCCCCCAGATGTGCGGTGGCCATTTTGAATCAGACCGCCGCGATCGCGGCCTAGCTCTCCAATAGCCCCAAAAAATAAACCCTTACCTATGAGTTCTGGGGGTAAGGCGTCTGCGATGCTAGAAGCCAGCCGCTTCGAAGATATCAGCCGCCGTTACGGTCAACTCTGGAAACGTTGTCGAGAGAATGCGATCGCCCCCACGAAACTGCTGGAGCTGATATTCGCCATTGATTAGGGTATACACCGAAACCGTTGGTGTCTTGGGCGAGCCAATGTAGCGAATAGCTCCCACTGCCAGGTAATCCACAATCCAGTATTCCAGGATCCCCAGGGCCTCGTATTCAGCCAGCTTATAGAGATAGTCGTCGCGCCAGTTGGTTGAGCTAACCTCTACCGCCAGCTGAATCGGTTCCTCTAGGGCTGCATAAGCTTTGGGGTCAGATGCCCAAACGTCTTTGTCGATCACGCTAACGTCGGGAGTGCGCCCCTGCACCAGGCCATCATCGCGTCGGGTTTTAACCGAGGCAAACCGCGAGACCTTGTAATTCACGCGATCGCGCTTGACCTGATCGCGAAAGGCATCGTAAATAAAATCGGCCACGTCATCATGGGCACGGGTCGCCATCAGCTGAACTCGCTCCCCATTGACCAATTCATAGCGATTGCCATCTTCAGGCGTCGTCTCCAGAAAATCTAGAAAGCTGAGCGGTAGAGCAATGGCTTGAGTCATGGTGACGAACAGCCTCAGCTAGGCAATAAGCAACGGCATAGAGTGCTTTTAGTGTAGCGCTCGGCGAAATCAGCAAAACCTTTGGGTGAAGGGTACCAGCTAGGCCCTAAGCCACCGGCAACGAAAACGAAAACCGGCTCCCCTCTCCCAGCTGGCTTTCCACGGCAACAGCACCCCCCTGCAACTCCACCAGGTCTTTCACAATCGTCAGCCCCAACCCTTTGCCGCCTGGGTTGCACCGCTGCGCCGCCTCAGAGCGCCGGTGCAGCTTAAACACCTCCTGGAGGTCAGCCGCCGCAATCCCTAGGCCAGTATCGACAACCGCCGTCCAGACGAAGTTGTGCTTCACCTCAACCTCGACGGCAACGCTGCCCTGGGGCGTGTACAACACCGCATTCTTCAGCAGGTTCTCCAGAACCTCATAGACCTGGTCAGGATCAGCCCACACCGAAGGCAGAGCGTCAGGACATCGAACCGGTATCGACCGACCTCGGGCCTCAGGCAGCGACGACACCAGCTCCACCGCATCACCGATGATGGCGGGCAGCGCACACACCTGACATCGCGTCGGCAGATAATCATCCATCCGCTTTGAATAGTCCGAGATCGCCTCCGCCAGACGGTTCACCCGCTCTATTTGCCGCAGCTGCTTGCCCAACAGATCAGGCGTCAATGGCCGAGACCCCTGGCGGGCCAACTCCAAATCCCCCTTGAGTACCGTCAGGGGCGTGTTGATCTCATGCATCAGCACGGCCAGCCGCTGTCGCCGCCGCTGCTCCACCGTCTGTAGGTTCATGGCCAAGCGGTTAAAATCAACCGCTAACCGTCGCAGCTCCGGCACATCGCTCAGGGGGGCTCGTGCCTCCAGGTCACCCGCCATAAACGCCGCCATCGCCTGCCGCAAGGCCTTGAGCGGCCTGACGACAATTTCCCCCGATGACAGACTCAGAAAGACGACCATCGAGATCACCGCTAGACCGACTTCTAGTCCCCCCTCCGCCAGCGAGGGATAGATCGCGGTAAGGCTCAGTGCAATCAGCACCCCCAGCCCCAACGTCAGAATGTGGGAGGTTAGCAGCTGCATCTGCAACGGCGCAGAGCGCCAGGCCTGCCTAATCGATGGCATCTTCAAACTTGTATCCCACCCTTCTTACCGTTTTGACCAACGGGTTCACCCCCTCCGGCACCTGTAGTTTCGAGCGAATTTCCTTCCGCAATCGCTTAACGCAAGAATCGACCGTAGTATGTTCATCGCCAGAGTGATCGAGCCCCCAGATATCGTCCAATAACTGCGACCTGAGATAAACGTGCCCCGGCTGTCGGGCCAGTTTT
>JAAUUR010000014.1 GCA_012031045.1 Leptolyngbyaceae cyanobacterium SM2_5_2 | reverse complement strand
GGTCAAATTTGCAAACATTGCTAGACTACGAACGCTCAATTGCGGCTCTAGATCTTTGGTCTTCTCACTTTTTGGAATGGACCTATGGAGAGGGCGGACGTTGCTATTCATCTCTTTGTTTAGCAACGCCCCTAAGTCGTCTCCATGTTATCGAAAGCTGACTGGGAGCATCCCACTTTTGCAAAAATACTCGAAGTCCGTCAGGATAGAGGTGTAAAATTAAGCACTCTATCCTATGACACCTGAAGAAGTTGAGCGGTTAAAGATTTGTAGTCAAGAGATAGCTGAGATTCTCTATCGAAATACTCCCGAACAGGAACTAACTGAGCTAGATGGGCTCGAGAAGAGTGTGCGCCGCCAGATGTTAGAGCATATCAGCCCAGAGATTGCCCTTTTTTATCGCAACTCGAACTGGCACAACTCAAGGGAGAGTGAGAACCGTCAAGAGTTTGGTGGGTTCATTGCCAATTCATCAGAAGCAGGCAGAACGGCTGAACTTAAAGCCTCATACTCGTTTAAGTGGATTGCTGGAGAAGGCGTGTCTGCAATTGAGTGCCAAGGAGTCGTTTCAGTCTGCTGAAGCAGACATTGAAATGCTGACAGGGATCAGAGTTGGGCATTCAACTCAGCAACGATTAGTGCAGCGACAGACATTCGAGTTCCCTGAAGCGAAACAACCGATAAGGCCATTGGGGTTGGCTTTGGTGTATCTGGGCCAGATCAAGCGGCCCAGCTGAGAGCCTGGGGTGCCGATGGAGTAATTGTGGGCAGTGCCTTTGTTAAGCGCCTGGCGGCGGACGACTCCCAGGCTGCCTTGGCTGACATTGGCCAATTTTGTCAGACCCTTAAGGCTGCTCTCAGAAATTAGGGTATGACCTTAATTTGGGATAGTTTTGCAAATACAGCATACAGGAGTCAGAACACAGAATACAGGAGATCTATTCTTTCTGACCTGGATTGATTGACAGGAAGCTGTACGGCCTCATCTCCAACTCCTCTCCCAGTGAGCTAGGGTGCGGGTTTATGGGGATCTGGCTAAGAACTTTTGTCAGTCAACCAGTCTCCTGACTCCTAACTCCTAACTCCTAACTCCTGCCCCTTACCCTACACCTCGGCTTGCCAGTCTGGGCAATGGTTACTGGCTTGCCAGCCGTAGGGGTGGATAGCGCAAATCAAAATCTGGCGCTTGCCCCGATGGGTACCGTAGGCTAGCCCGTGGTAGTTGACACAACCCTGGCAAGGCTTGGGTTTGGTAGATACACTATCGCCAAAGCCAACCTGCGATCGCAAAATTTGATGTTTGCTTTGCACCCGATGCCACTGCTCGTAGGCACGGCGATGACATCGAGCATTGGCGCGGTTGAACAAGTCGTCACTGATGCTCACGACAGCAAACTCTGAAGGGAGACTACGTTTAGCCTAACGAAGAGTTTCAACAGTCTGGGCGAAACTTAAGAAGATATAAACTATGCCCTCGGATTGGGCAGATAGCATCTCTTTAATTTAAAGATACCCGTAGGCCAAACAACCGGAATGTTGAGGCTATCGGTCAAAACCGCCACCCTTACCCTTTGCACTTCGTAATGTTCGACAGGCTGTCTTTTGACCCCAACCGCACCAATGGCGACAATAGCCCCCAGACAATGGCTCATTTTTTGAGCTCCAGTTCATACCCCTAGTATTTAATCGATATTGGGGGTTTCCCAGTGTTAATGGTATGTGGCAATGCCGATATCCCCGATGCGAGGGTTAGGTCTGATCTTAGGCGGCTGGCTGATTTTGGGGCTTTGGTTGGGTTGCCCAACTTGGGCGCTCTCAGCCCCTTATTCGGTTGATTCCCTCCCAGGGGAGGCACGCTTAGAAGCGTTTACTCAGGCGTTTGAGTGGGGCGATCGCTGTGTCCGCGAACTGCAATCGGGCCAGCAGGAAGCAGCGGTAGAAAGCTGTAACCGTGCCCTTAGGCTCGATGTTGAGAATCCCACCTATCGACTGAATTACAGTGTTGCCCTATACCGCAGCGGTCACTACCAGGCTGCTCTGGAAGGGGCCAACGTTGCCTTGAGGCTAAACCCTCAAGACTATCGAGGATACTACAATCGCGGGTTAGTTCAGGTAGCCCTACACAATTTTGTAGCAGCCATTGCGGATTTTGATCGCGCTGCGGCCCTTGGGATTTCACCAGCGCTATTGACGGATGTCTACAACGACCGAGGACTGGCTAAACTCATGGCCAACCGGCCAGAGGAGGCCATTGCGGACTTTGATCGGGCTCTAATGCTCAACTCTGCGGATGTGCGGGCGCTGTTTAATCGCGGCTGTGCCTGTCATCAACTAGGGCACATAGATGGCGCCTTGACCGCACTCAATCAGGTACTAGCCCTAGAACCGGACCACGCCCGCACCTACCTGAAGCGGGGGCTACTGCGGCAGGCCTTGGGCGACCAGATGGGTGGTATTGCGGATTTGCAACAGGCGGCCGACTGTGCCCAAGCCCAGGGGCAGCCCCACCTGTACCACTATGTGCTAACCCTGCTGAATGAGTGGCAAAGCCCTGGGATATCCGTAGGGTAAGACAACAGAACCTATGAAGCACGAAAACCGAATTATGAAAAAGTTAGTGTTAAGTGCAAGTTTAGTGACCTTGGCGATTATTCTGGGGGCTGGTTTAGGAACTGGCCCATCGGTTTTGGCCGATGCTAATCATGGCGGTCATAGTCCGGCTGACGTACACGGCGATGGTGGGCAACCCGCCCATGGCCCCCATGGCAATGGGCATGGCCACGGCACCCTGGAGATTCCCTCTGGGCAGCCAGTACCTACCATTAACCTTGTGGCTTCCCCTGATCCCATGCGGGGATGGAATTTGGAAATTCAAACCACTCACTTTCGCTTTGCTCCAGAACACGTCAACCAGGCTAATCGTCCCGGCGAGGGCCACGGCCACCTCTACCTGAACAGGGAATACGTATCGCGGGTGTACGGCAATTGGCTGCATCTGCCCTCCCTACCCACGGGCCGCAATGAGATTACCGTCAGCCTCAATGCCAACGGCCATGAAGCGTTGACCCACAATGGCCAAGCCATCAGTGCCAGCGTAGTAGTGGACGTGCCGTAACCTTCCTAGGCCAAGAAACCGGGGTTCTAGAGCGCTTTCCATCCATGGATGGTCTTGAGCCCCAGAAACCCGGTTTCTATGTCATCTCGCAGAATGGCGAAGACAACCCAGAACCCTAGACCCAGCGGTTACCAGCGTTTTCTTCTGCCCTCTGCCCTCTGCCTTTAACCTCTGGGCGCAAACTTCTCCTGCATGTAGAACCGCTCTAGGGCTAGATCTTCGGGTACCGAGACATTACCGAGGGCATCGATAGTCACCCGGTTGCCGTCGAAGTTGCGGTAGGTCATGGTTAGGCCGGGTTCAGCATAATCGCGGCTCTGGCGACGCAACATCACCGTAGCCACGATCTCACCCAGGCGCAGGCTGCGGGTATTATCGGAGCGCCAGTGGACACCACCCATTGAGCGACCCATAGCCACGTTGCTGGCAATCTTATTCAACTCACCACCAACGGTCAGCCGGCCTGCCACATCGGCATCCAGATTGGGCAGCACGTCTGAGCCCTCGGCATCGGGCCTGACCAGGGTAACCAGGCTACCGCTAACGGGATGCCGGGGCTGGGTTTTGGCAAACAGGCTGGCCAGGGTTTGATCCTCATCAAACCAGGCTTTGAGGATGGTGACGCAGGCCCCGGCCACCGAGGCGTGCCCGGCTCCATAGGCGGGGTGCAGAGGGCTGCCGCTAGAAAAGGCCATTGGCAACAGCAAGGTGCTTTCAGCCCCAGCCTGGGCCTGGTTGTAGGCCCGCACCCGGTTAACCAGAGAGTTGGGCAGTAGCTCTAGCGGCAGCTTGTAGGGACGGTTGTGGCTGGCCTGCATTTCCAGCAAGCCGCCGTAGGCTTCCGGGCGCAGACGACGATGCACCGCCCATTTTTGACGCCACACCACCTTCAGGGCGCGGGACGCCACCTCTGATACGAGGGAAAGCAGGTGTGGCCCACCCAGACTCGCAAAGGGGCGTTGCCGGGTCAGGTAGCGGCGGTAGGGGGTTGCCCGCATCCAGGTCGGCACCCCAGCTTAGCAGCAGCAGCGCCGCATTGAAGTACGCCTGGTGTAGGGCATCTTTGTGAACAAAGCGGGCCAGGTCGCGCAGGTTGCGGATTCGTCGCAGCCCACCGTCGCTCTCAAAGAAAGCCGGATTTTTGACCCCGTTGTTGGCACTGGGGTACCCATCGGCCCAGTCATCATAGCCGCCATCTTGGGCATTCAGCCAGCTTTTGACATCCGTGAGGTAGTCAATACCTTTGGCGTAGGGGCGCTGCTTTTGCAAAATAATCTGCGTCCCATAGGTTGCATCATGGAGAAAGAACTGACTCACCAGGGGACCTATATCTTCCCCAGGCAGCCCGCTGCGAAACAGGGTTTGGGGGCGAATGTCTAAGTGCCCGTTAGGGCCTTTGGGTAAATCCAACCCTAAACGAATGGCCCCCTCTGACATATCTTGGCTGAGCGCCTTGGAGTAGAGCGTTTCCACGTGATCCAGAGCCAAACCCAGGGTGCTTCTCGACCACTCAGCAAAGGGGAGATCGCGCAGCAGCGCCATCCAGTACAGCTCTACCATTTCAGCTGCCGTAGAGAGAGACTGCACCTCTGGCGCTGGCCGCATCTCATAGTCCAGCGGGTCAGGGCCAAGGGATTCGCGAGCCTGGCCAGCCAGCGGGCTCACCAGCCTATCGGCCTGGGTGGGTAGTGGCCCAACACCGGCATTAAACCTATTGTTAACAGGGCCAGCCGCCACCGCTTCATAATCGCCGTTAGAACGTGAGGCTATTTGGGCAAACCGACGATAGGCAGCGGGATCAACTTCACCGTACTCGTTGTGGGGTAGAGATTTGTGGAAGTTACCAATGCCAACAATTTCTTTTTGATTACTATCCCTTAAAACTAGGGCTTCGTCATGATTAGCAGCCATAGGTCAATTCCTTAGTGTGGAGTTAAGTAACGCTCGACCAGGTAGCTAAAGCCATAACCTGCGTCGTCCGTTCGTCTAACCTAAGGAATTGACTCGGCCCGTGGCATCACACAGGCGGGTACTTTAAGCGCAGTGGCTTAAACAAAGTGATAGGGTGGCAGGGCATCACTCAGCACCAGTTGCCAGTGGGGGGCGTGGGGCGTTCCAGGCTTCTACCTGCTGTGTCAGCCGCTCCACGCTATCGCGGTCGGTTAAAACGTAAATTTTGACCTCGTCTTCTTCTTTGTCGGCGGCAACGCAGTCGTCATAGGTGCCGTAGATGAACTCCAGTAATGTTTGCAGTTCTTCCTGACGCTGTTCCTTAGCCGTGCTTAGATCCTGTAGGCGCTGTTTCTTGGCCAAAAAATACTCCCGACCCTTGAGATCCTCCTCTGCGTCGGAGGAAAGCTCAGGGTCTTCTGGAATTAGCTTGATTTGATATTCAGCCTTGTGTTTCAGGTCAGTTAGCTTCGCCATGTAGCTTTCCCGCTGGCTCAGCAAATGATCAATTAGCTTATCGAGGCCGGGCAGTTGGGTGCCAAACCGCAGGGGTAGAATAGTCATCTTTTGAAACAAATCGCACAGTACCCGGTCATGGCTGAGTACGGCGCTCAACAAACGGGGACTGTGGGCTTGAAGACCCTCTAAATCAAGGCCAACTTCGACAATGGCGGCAATCTCGTCTACCCCCACTAATAATGTTTCACCCTCCAGCCCTGGGGGTAAACTGAGCGATTGTTCCGGCACAGGGCAAATGCCGTAGACGTACACAGTTTCGGCTTCGGCAGCAGTCATGGCTTATTACTCCAGCAAACACACTCAGGTCATCCGCGGTGTTTTATGGTCATTACCTGCACAATTTGCAGGGCGGTATCACCGGGAACTTCCAGGATACGGTATAGATCGTCTAAAAAAGCCTGCTCTTGAGAAGTTACCGTTCGATCTGAGAGCACTAAGTCGGTCGCAATGGCAAAGGCAGTTTCTCGCAGCGGCTGAGATAGAACGGCTTTAGCCTGATTGACCAGGTCGGCTGGCCCCCGCTGCTTTAACCGCTCAAGTAGCTGGTCAAACAGGCGATGCAGCATATCCTCAGAGTAGCGGCTAAAGAGCTGCAAGCGAGACAGCATCATCGTCATATCTTGGCCTTCCTGGCTAGAGAGATAGCCATCGGCGGCAATGGCCACTAGGGCAATACTAGCCAGCCCCTCCGCTGCACTCATGCCCTGGGAGTTGGCCGAACCATCACTGACTTCAGAAATGTTATTAAATAGACCCATACCGCCCTCATCCAATGGCCGATGTTTCAATCTTGCCCTAGATTGAAACGGTTAGGGCAATGGCTTGAGGAGATGTTACAGCATCCTGTGATCAATCTCACATGTAGACGTGACAAATTGGCTAGGTTTTTGAAGATTTTATCCGGATACTAAGGATGACTCAACTTTAGCCGAGTCATCTACAGGGAACACACAACCAACCGGCAGGCTCGTAAGAGTATGTCGGTTTTTTCTGTGTATTGTATGGATTAAATATTCCCAAATTGTGTCTAATAAAGTATCCATCCTTAAGGTAAAACCTAGGACTAATTTAGAGCTGGCCTGACTCCAGGCCGTGACTTTTACCAATTACCCAATGGCGGCGGAAAAACCGGGCCAGGCTGGTTTCCGTTAGGGTAAGGCAAATCGGGCGACCGTGGGGGCAGGTGCGCGGGTTACGGGTGCGCTGCCAGTCGTTGAGCAGTGTTTGCATGGCTGCCAGGCTAAGGGGCGTACCGTTGCGGATAGCCGTGCGACAGGCCGTCGCCACCAGGGCAGTATTTAAATCACGGCCCAAGCTCATCTCTAGCAGTGCATCCGGCAGATCGTCCCGTTCGCAAAGGGAGGCTGGAGCATGGCGGATAACCCAGTGCTGGGGGCCAAACTCCTCCACTTCTAGCCCTAAGCGCTGCAATTGAGCGATTTGTAGTTCTGACAACTGCTCCAACATTACCGGCTTAGCCAAGGGCACCACCTGCCAGTGGTCTCGCAGCCGCTCGTAAAGCACTCGCTCATGAGCGATATGCTGTTCAATCAGACAGAGGCCATCCGCTTGTTCGGCCAAAATGTAGCGTTGGTGTACCTGGGCCAGGGCCGTGAGAGTACCGACTGGGCGGCCCGGCCACGGGTCAGATAGATTCATCTGGGCTTGAGTAGCGGTCCCATAGGGCCCTCCGGCTTCAGCCGTTTTCAGCAATGCCGACACTCGCTGAGCATTCACAGCTGCTGGCTCAACCGTGGGAGATTGGCGCAGTAGTGTCTCTATGCAGGCCTGGCTTTGGGTAATCCAATGGTCGAGCTGGCGCAGGTAGAGCGTAGATTTGTCTGGGCTGCGGTTCCAATCTACCTGGTGGGGTGGCACCCAAAGATGCACAAAACAGAGGGGATAGCGGTGGCGAGGCAGCGTGAACCGAAAGGCTTGAATCATTCCCTGCTCTAGCTCTGGTAGGGTCACCAGCCGCCCATTGACCGCCACTTTGACCCAGTCAGGCCGAGCCCGGTGGCATCGATCTGGTAAACCAATGACCCCATACACCTGCCCTGCTACAGCAACCCCGCTCCCTAATTCAGGCTCGGTCGTTACCGCTTTTACCTGCTGTTCGCGTAAATCGCTTGCTGCTACCGACGGCAGCATCTGCGGCAGCAGAGCCTTGGCCGTAGCTCCTGGGGTCAACGAAAACCAGGGTCGATCTCCGAGCCGTACAGCCCAGGTCACCTGGGGATGGCAGAGGGCGAGGGCATAAAGGCCCTGCTGCACAGCCTTAAGCTGACGCGAGAGCGAGGGTAGCCCCAGTTGTCGGGCTGGCCAGGTCTCAAACAAATTGGTCAGGGTAGCAATGGTGCCGTAGGCTATGGCCACGGGTACCGCCTCTAGGGACTGCCCCTCGGTCGAATAGGCAATTTGCCAGCCTGTGGAAGAACCCGCCGGACGACTACAGAGGGTAAGCTGCCCAGCCTGGGCCAGACTGTAGAGAGCCTGCCCCCGAAACCCCAGGCTGCTGACCCGCCAAAGGTCATGCTGGTGGCAAATTTTGCTGGTGCTGTGGGGGGTGGCCGCTATCAAAAGATTTTCTTGCGCCATGCCCACGCCGTTATCAACCACCTGAAGACGGCCCACCTCAGGCCAGAGCTGCACCGTAATGCGGCTGGCTTGGGCATCAAGGGCATTCTCCACCAGCTCTCGCACTACCGCCGCTAGGGAATCGATAACCTGCCCAGCGGCCATTTGGGCCGCCACCGCCTCTGGCAGAGGTTGAATCAGCCTCTGGTCGGGGTCAGCCTTGGTGGTGAGTGGGGTCTGCCCGGATAAAGCATCTTCCCTGGGGGATGCATCCGGATTGTCAGCCGTGGTAATGATAGCGTCCTCAAGTCACGGTGGGGAGGAATGAGGCTGTAGCGCCTCTCTTGGCCCCCTCTTAATTATGCCAAGGGCGGGGATAGCGAGGGCGCGAGGGGCCGTGTCAGGATAGCAAAATATCGCTGACACTCCAAGGGGAGCGTTGCTTGGGCGGTTTCTCTTGAAAAATGATTGACTAAAATCAATCCAGAACGCCTAAATAGCTAGAAATCTGTCTATACTTTTAAACAAAAGTTTGCAGAAATAGTTAAGTCTTGTTACATTGCAAGTAGCCGTTGTTGTTAAGGATCCTTCTCACCATGAATCGTATTTTTGGCCTATTTCCTAAGCCTTCGCCGTTACAGCCCGAATCTCGCGTTTATGACCTAAAAGAGCGGTTAGATTGGGGTGAACCAGCTCTCACGATTGTGGACGTACGTGATCGCCTTGAATTTAACCAAAGCCATGTGACCGGCGCGATTTCTATCCCCGCTGAGTCACTGCTTGAGACCGCGACTCGCTGCTTTGAGCTCGACCGTGATATCTATCTCTACAGCAACACCGACGACGAAGCCAGCATCGCTGCCGAGCAACTCCGGGCAGCCGGATACGCCTGTGTATCGGTTCTACGAGGCGGGGTTGCCGCTTGGAAGGCGGCGGGCTTTCCGGTAGAAGCCATTGGTCTGGCGGCGGTTTAATGGTTGTCCGTTTCTCAATAGCCCTGGGGTTAAAGAAGGCGGATATCAACAGCCAGCAGGCAAAAGTCAGAAGTCAGGAGCCAGAAGCTCTGCCCCTCCTGACTTCTGATTTCCTGACTCTTAATCGCTTTTCCAGCTTGAGAAAAACCTGACGCTTTCTTGGCGGCTATTGACGCTATCTCGTTGTCTTTTTATAACGGGGTTATGGCAACAGCGAGGAGGAAAATGGCCGACATTTTTATCTCTTACTCTCGTAAAGATAAGGCGTTTGTACAAGTGCTTCATCAGGCGCTCAGTCAAAGTCGCTACGATGCTTGGGTTGACTGGGACGATATCCCCGAATCGGCGGCTTGGTGGAAGGCCATTGAGGCGGGCATTGAAGCTGCCCACACTTGTATTTTTGTAGTGAGCCCTGACTCGGTGGTTTCTACTGTTTGTCGGCAGGAAATTGACCATGCAGCCAAGTATCGCAAGCGCTTGATTCCTGTGGTGCGGCGTGAGGGCTTCGCAGGGGAACAGGTACATCCGGCACTGCGTGAGTTGAACTGGCTCTTTTTTCGAGAGCAAGACGACTTTGATGCCACCTTTCAGCGCCTGGTGGACACCATCAACTTTGATCTAGAATACGCTAGCGCCCATGCTCGTTTACTGGTACGTGCGCTGGAATGGGACGCCAATCAGCGCAATAGCAGTTTTTTGCTGCGGGGAAAGGACTTAAGCGCGGCAGAACGATGGCTAATCAAAGCCCAGCCTGGCCCAACCCCTAACCCTACATCGTTACAAATCGACTACATTGCTCAAAGTCGGCGTTCAGCTACTGCCCGTCAGCGTATTATGCTTGGCACCCTATCAGGTCTCTTACTGATCACGGCTGGGGTAGCGGTAGTTGCATGGCAGCAGAAAGCTCTGGCTGAGCAGCGCCAGCAAGAGGCCGAGGCTAATTTGGAGGCTGCCTGTCGGCAAATCTTTGGCATGCTGGATGGCTTCTATGCGATGGAACAGCACGACATTGACTTTGTAGATTCTGAAGGGTTTTCAGTACCCGTTGGAATTATTTTTGGCCAGGAATTTGTGCGCACAGCTCACAACACGTTTAATACCGACTGTGCCCAAATTAATCAGGTCTATGGTTGGAGTCTGCCAGCGCCCCACTAATATGTGCTAGTAACGTTCTAGCAAAAGCGCTACCTCTTCCTCCAGGGTGCAGTCTTTCATAGCTTGCCATTCGGCCAGGCGCACGGCCTCTAGGGTGGTCGCCAGAGGTTGACCCAAGGCCGCCCGTAGAACAGAGTCGTTTTCCAGCGCTGTAATAGCGTCTGCCAGGGAGGTCGGCAATCGGGCCATACCGCGGGCCTGTCTTTCCTCCTCCGTCAGGGTGGCTGGGTCTACTATGGCTGGATGGCGCAGTGGTCGCTGGCGGCGCAGACCGTCTAAGCCAGCGGCCATTACCCCGCCCAGAGCCAGATAGGGATTGGCGGCTCCGTCTACGGTTTTTAGTTCCACATGGGTAGGGCTGGGCCAGGTCGGGTTGGTCGGCACTCGCACTGCCGCCTCGCGATTATCCACCCCCCAAGCGCAGTAGGCCCCGCTCCAGCTTTGGGGCTGCAAGCGCCGGTAAGAATTGGGGCTGGGCGTAGTGAGGGCCATGAGGGCCGGCAGATGGTGCAGCAAACCCGCGATAAAGTGGGCGGCGGGGGCGGATAGCTCTGCCTGACCATTATTGGTAATATTGCGATCGCCCTGCCACAGACTCAGATGCAGGTGACAACCGCTACCCGCAGCCTGATCAAAGGGTTTTGGCATAAAGGAGGCCATCAGACCATGGCGACGGGCAATAGCCTTCACAGTCTCGCGATAGACAATATGCTGGTCTGCGGCGGCTAGGGCATCGGTGTAGCGTACCGAAATCTCCTGCTGCCCTGGCCCGGATTCAGGATAGTACTGCTCGACTATTAAGCCCTGGGAGGATAGAGCCGCCGCTATATCGTTGATCAGCTCCCAGTGCAGATCCATCGCCAGGGTGGCGGCAAAGGGGGTGCGATCAGCAGGCGCTAGGCCACCTGAATCTCGTTTAAGTAAGTAAAATTCTGGCTCGAAGGCGGCCTGAAGGGTTAACCCCATTTCCCCGGCCTGGTGAATCATCCGCCTCAGAAACTGGCGAGCACACCAGGGCCAGGCCTGGCCCTGACTCACCATATCCCCCAAAACACGAGCCTGGCCAGGGCATAGGGCAAGGGTTGCAGGGTAGACCAGTCTGGCACTAGCCACACTTCTCCCACCGGCCCCAAGCCGCTGCCGGGTGCCACCGCATCCGCCATCACTGGCACCGCCTGCTGAGCCGCCGATAGCCCTACTCCGATGGTCTCTCGACCGGCCAGGGCGGCAATATGAATGGCCTTACCCCGAATAATGTTGCCGTTGTCACACCACACTACTCGCACAAACTGAATACCCTGGTTCTTAAGAGCGTCAATCAGGGAGTCAGCCATAGCTATAGAACCATCCTCAATCAAATCAGGTCATTATAGCCACAATCCCCTTCACCCCCTAACCATTACCACACTCTCTCCATCACCTTGCCAATGCCGCTTATCACCTACAGCTCCGCCTACACCCTGGTACCCACCTACGAATGCTTCAACCGTTGTACCTACTGCAACTTTCGCGCCGAGCCTGGCCAATCTCCCTGGTTAAGCCTGGGGCAAGCGGCCCAAAAATTGCAGGATTTGCATCAGCAAGGTGTGATTGAAGTGCTGGTGCTGAGTGGGGAGGTAGCGCCCCACAGCCCCCGGCGACGGGACTGGTTTCAGACCATCTATGAAATCTGCAACCTGGCTCTAGAAGTTGGGTTATTGCCTCACACCAATGCTGGCCCTCTCAGTTGGGAAGAGATGAGCCAGCTCAAGACCGTCAACGTATCGATGGGGTTAATGGTGGAACAGATTACCCCCAAGCTCTTGCAAACGGTTCATCGCCATGCCCCCAGTAAGCGACCTGACCTACGCCTGCAACAGCTCGCCTGGGCCGGTGAATTGGGGATTCCCTTTACCACTGGTTTGCTGCTGGGGCTAGGCGAAACTGAAACCGACTGGGTGGAATCTTTGCAGGCTATTGCTAGCCTCCACGACCGCTATGGCCATATCCAGGAAGTTATTCTGCAACCCCACAGCCCCGGTCGTCGCCAGGCCGTAACCGGCACAACCCTGGAAGCCAGCGCCTTGGCCAGCGCTGTAACTCTGGCCAAACAACACCTGCCACCTACTATTAGCCTTCAGATTCCGCCCAACTTAGTTGACCAGGCGGGTCTGCTCGCCTGCCTAGAGGCCGGAGCCCGTGATGTTGGCGGCATTAGCCCGGTGGATGAAGTCAACCCCGACTACGACCATCCCCAACCCACTCAGTTGCAGAAAGCCATCGCCGTGGCTGGCTGGCACCTCGTCCCTCGCCTGCCGATTTACCCCCAGTACGATGCCTGGCTGACGCCACCCCTGCGAAATTTAGTTGGCCATTGGCGAGAAAAACTGGCTGAAGGGGGAAGGCAGAAAATCCAAAATCTATCCACCCCTTAACTCCTCCTGAGAACCCACCCCTGCCCTTCCCGGTCAGGGAAATCCAAATCCAATCCTCTCTCCCCTGTTACAGGACTTTGCAAGCTCACGGCGACCCGTTGGTATTTCGATAAGATGCTGTACACGCCTCCAATGCCCTATTGGCAAAGGGAGCGATAGTTGTTTCTGTGGCGCAGGCCTATGACAGGTTCTAATACGCAAACCTGCCCGGTGTGTGGGGTCAAAATTTTGGTTGGTATTGTGGGGGGAGATCGCGTCCTCTTCTCTGCTGGGCCACCGGGCACTCGCGCCCGGCTCTATGCTCGCGTTTGCCGCTATGTGGATAAACCTGGCTGCATTAACAAAGATGGCGGTAGCCAATTACCCCAGTCTAGCGACTACTACAAACCTGATATCCCCAATTCTCCCTAGGAGCAGTTGGGGATAAATCTAACAGAGGTCTGGATTTATCCAGAGAAAAAGAAAGTTCTGAGCCATAATAGGCACCGATGGCCTTTGCCATGCTCATTTATTATCGAACTCAGCTATGCGAGCTAAATCTTTTTTACACCAGAGCATTTTGCTGCCAGCCACTGTGCTAGCACTGGCTGGTACTGCCGTTCAAGCTCAGGCGCAAACTCAGGTGTATTCGCCTATTCCCTTGCCGGCTTCGCGGGAAATTAACGATGCTCTCTCCGACCGAGATATTCCCACTGGCTTTGGTGGCTTTGCCAGAGACTACACTGTCAGTTTGGAAGCTGGCGACCAGGTGGCGATCGATGTGATCTCTGAGGAGTTTGATACTCTGGTAACCCTGATGAGCAAAGACGGCGCTACCGTTGGCGAAAACGACGATGGCCCCGATGGTTCCACTAACTCTCTCCTGTTTGCTCGCATTAACGAGTCTGGCACTTATACCGTGCGGGTGCGTTCCTACGCGGGCCAGGGAACTGGCCAATTCTTTCTAAAGGTGGCCCGTCTGCGCGAAGTGCAGTAGCCACTGGTCGCTAGGGATGCCGAGGTGAGTATGGGCGAGTCTCAATTCTGATCTCTAAGGTTTTTTTAGACAACAATCTTGTCAGGGGTGGCGTTGCCTTGCTATCTTAGTTAAGCGCCAATAACGCACCCCTAAGCCGGGATAGCTCAGCTGGTAGAGCAGAGGACTGAAAATCCTCGTGTCGGCGGTTCAAGTCCGCCTCCTGGCATACCTTTCAGGGTTTCGCCCCTGCAATAAACCACCAAATCTGCAATAAATCGGCAATAACCGTATTGCAGGTATGCAGGTCTGATTTTCCAGGGAACACAAAGTGAGAATGATTCTTACTTCGGGCTTGGTGAGAAATCGCTTCCAAGGTTGCCCCATCCAAAATTGCCTATGAGGGGTTCCATAGCTTTTGGTGATGTGAGATAAAACCTGAAAGCCCTGATATCTCCTTACAAGGCCTTCTCGCAAGCGTCAGAACCCGCATTAAGCGGCTGGCAACATCACCCCCTGGTAAAGATCCGCCATCGAGATCGTCAACCCAATGCTTTCCAATACAATCTTATCCTCGGCTTGATAAACCACCGACTGCCACCCACCCTGAAGCGATTTCTGTCGTCAACATTCCACTCGTCGCTGATCTTGGGCAATCAACCCATACTCTTCTAGCGAGTTTAGGTGCTGATAATCTTTGAACTTGTCACCTCGGTCAAATTCTTCGGTGGAGGGTGACAACACTTCGGCAATCAGCTTGGGGTAACGCTTAACGTAGCGATCGTCTAAATTGCGCAGGTCACAGGTGACAAAGGCATCTGGATAGTAGAACACCATCATTGCTATCTCACATCCCAACGTCCCCTCCCTAACACCTCACCCTCTCCCCACCGCCCTCTTTCTCCACCAAGGAACCGTCACCGTGACCAAGGCACTTCATCGACTTTAGCCGCTGCCGCCTGCGCTCAAGCTATGGGGCGAACCTAGAGCAAGGTAGGCTTAGCCAACTTCAGCGGTCATCGTGATGACGGTTTCTAGGGTGTCGTTGGGGGCCACGGTCAACAGATGGTCACCCGTATTCATGGCATTGCGGGGGCCAGTCCAGGGTTCCAGACAGTAGAAGTCTTTGCCCTTCACCGTCCAGAACAACAGCGTAGAGTAGTGAGCGTCAAACCCAATAGTCAGCTTAGTCTGGCGTGCTTCGTCAATGACCGTAGCTGATTGACCCGTCAGGTTAGTAAACGAAAAGTCGATTTCGTCTTGCTCAAAGTCAAAGGTGCCACCAAAGGGCTGAAGGGTGGCCTCACCCTTCAGTTGGTACTGGGTGGAGGGTAACTCAATCGTCAACTTGCTTTTATCGGCCACCGCAAAGTAGGGGTGAATGCCGGTCGAAAACGGCATCGGCACGTCAGACAGATTTGTGTGCCGCTGGCGCAGTTCCAGGGTGTTGCCCTTAAGGGTATAGATATAGTCCAGCACAAAGTCAACGGGATAGCCTTCGCGAGTCGCGTCACTGCTCTTGAGGGTGACGGTCAGGCTGGCTCCATCGGTAGTAGAAGATTGCTGAGTGGCTTGCCAGGGCAGATTGCGAGCAAAGCCGTGCTGAACCAGCGCATAGGTCTTGCCGTTGAGGGTGTAGCTATCGTCCGCCAGGTTGCCACAGATGGGGAACAGCAAAGGAATGCCACCCCGCACCGAGAGAGTTGGATCCTTAAACCGCTCAGTATCCAGGTAAAAGATTTCTTGCCCTTGAATCTGCCAACTGATGAGGATGCCACCCCGTTCAGGCACTACACTGGCCTGGGCTTGGGCTGTTTCGTCTGACAATACATAGGTCTGGTATTGCCGTGCTTCAACGGTAATGGTGGCCATAACGGGAATGCCCAAAACAACTCTTTTCAAGATCCCACACAATGGCCATGGCCAGGTTCTCTAAAGGTTGTGGGCAGATTAAAGAATTATTCTCCTCCCCCGATGGTTTGGGGTATAGACTCGCTAAGCCACAGGCAGGGGCGCTCATCAACGCACACCACGGGGTATTGCGGGTGGTCAGAAAGCTTCATCCCTCAACGAATCCCTGCCCCCGGCAACGCCCCAGCGGGCGCATTCTGGAGTTCCTCCTCCAGCAGATTGCGGTAGATGCGGGGCAGCTTAGCGGTCATACTGTTAGACTCGATGCCATAGCCCAGGCTCGTCCAGGTGCCAGAGAGCCGTTTGAGCACGTCCTCCAGGCGCTCTTCCCGCAGGGCGGTGGAAATATCAAAACCCCAGGCCGTCGGATCCTTCAACCATTGGTACACCACCATGTCTTGGGATTCAGGATCAAAGCTAAACTCGCCCCAAACCTCGTACCAGGCGGGAGGGTGGGGGTGGTATTTGTGAGCTTTTTCTTCCCAGGTTTCGGTTAAGAATTGATACCGACCCGCCGCAGTGGTGCAGTCTCCGGTGTTTGGCCCCGCCACAATTTCCACACACACATTGGGGTGGCGGCTAACCGGCTCAAAGGTTTCACCCCCGTACAGCACGGTGTAGGGTTCGATGGTGTTGGACTCTGCCGCTGAGATGGTGCGCATCAAGGCCCGAATATAGGGATCCCCGCCCTCCATGGCCAGCGGCTCTGGGTGGCTGACCCAAACAGTTTCCTGCAACTGCCTTAGGGAACGCTCCGGTATAGCTCTGACCAAATACCAAGCCCCCAGCAGCACAATCAGCACTGGAAGGATGGTCGGTTGCCCCTGGCGACGCTGTCTACGGCTAACCTGTTGCGTTGGGCTATGGCGCTGTGGTGAAGAGTCTGAGGGGCGTGAAGTCACAGAATAGTAGCCTAAACAACGAAAACATGGCTAATAATAGCGCATTTGAGGGTGAGGGGTGGAGGGTAGAGGGTGATACGTGGGGGAGAGGTGGTAGGTAATTATTCTTCCCGCTTCGTTCTTCACCTTTATCCGCTGGCATTCGGGGCAGAAAGGTCAGGATGCTGTTACTCATGGTCTTAAGCTTAGATTAAATGGTGCCTTAGGCCACAACCCTTGACGGCTTAATTTGATCTGATAGGGTAGACTCGCTCTAGTTTATCCGTTGCTCAAGGTTTAAATGCCCATGGATACCTCTTCCACTACCGATGCTGCCGTGGCCATTGCCTTGGCAAGTGAACGCACTGGCACCAGCATTGACAGTATCAAGCGTGCCTTTTTGAATAATCTATTTTTTGTCCAGGGCAAGCCGGTTTCCCTCGCCACCCAGCGAGACTACTACATGGCGCTGGCCCACCTGGTGCGAGATCGCATGCTGCACCGCTGGAACACTACCGCCGAGGGCTATACCCAGCACCGGGCGCGCACGGTTTGCTATTTATCCGCAGAATTTTTGATGGGGCCACACCTGGGCAACAACCTGATCAACATGGGCATCTACGACCAGGTGAAGCAGGCCATGGAAGAACTGGGCCTGGATTTTGATACCCTGCTGGCCCAGGAAGAAGAGCCGGGCCTGGGCAATGGTGGTTTAGGACGGTTGGCCGCCTGCTATCTAGATTCCCTGGCGGCGCTGGAGATCCCGTCCCTAGGCTACGGCATTCGCTACGAATTTGGCATCTTTCATCAGGACATTAAAGACGGGTGGCAGGTAGAACGCACCGACAAGTGGCTGCGCTACGGCAACCCCTGGGAAGTTGTCCGCCCAGAGTGGGCGGTTGAGGTCAAATTTGGCGGCACCACCGAGGTCTATGCCGATGAGCAGGGTCGCTACCGGGTGCGCTGGCTAGCAGACCGCAAGGTGCTGGGAGTCCCCTACGACACGCCGATTCTGGGCTACCAGGTGAATACGGCGAATACCCTGCGGTTGTGGAAATCTGAGGCGGTGGAATCCTTTGACTTTGAGGTGTTTAACCAGGGCAACTACTACGGAGCCGTCGAAGACAAGGTCGCCTCTGAGAACCTCACCAAGGTGCTCTACCCCAACGATGAAAAGCTGGCCGGTAAGCAACTGCGCCTGGAGCAGCAGATTTTCTTTGTCTCCTGTTCGCTGCAGGATATGTTCCGCATTTTGAAGGGGCAGGGCTTGCCCGCGGAAAAATTCCACGAGAAGTTCGTCATTCAGCTTAATGACACCCATCCCGCCATCGCCGCTGCCGAGCTGATGCGCCTGCTGCTCGATGAGCACGGCCTGAATTGGACCCTGGCCTGGGAAATCACCCAAAAACCCTGGCCTACACTAACCATACCCTCCTGCCCGAAGCGTTAGAAAAGTGGCCCGTTAGCCTATTTGGCAAGCTGCTGCCGCGCCATTTGGAAATCATCTATGAAATCAACAGCCGTTTTCTAGAACTGGTGCGGATCCGCTTTCCCAAGGATGCCGAGCGACTGGCCCGGATGTCTCTGATTGACGAAAGTGGTGAGCGCTACGTGCGGATGGCCAATTTAGCCTGCGTCAGCAGCCATACCATCAACGGTGTGGCCGCTTTGCATAGCGAACTGCTGAAGCAAACCGTCCTGCGCGACTTTTACGAGCTATTCCCCGAAAAATTCTGCAACAAAACCAACGGCGTTACCCCCCGTCGCTGGATGGTGCTCAGTAACCCGCGCCTCAGCAAGATGATTACTGGCCGCATCGGCGATCGCTGGATTAAGCATCTAGACGACCTCCGCCAGCTTGAGCCCCTGGCTAACGACTCCGGCTTCCGGGACGAGTGGCGCAGCATTAAACAGGCCATCAAGCGCGACCTGGCTAGCCGCATTCACGACCAGTTTGGCATTCTGGTTGATCCGACTTCTCTCTATGACGTGCAGGTCAAGCGCATCCACGAGTACAAGCGCCAGCACCTGAACCTGCTGCACATTGTCACCCTCTACAGCCAGCTCAAGCAAAATCCCAATCTAGAGATTACCCCCCGCACCTTTATCTTTGCGGGCAAGGCAGCCCCCGGCTACCACATGGCCAAGCTGATGATTAAACTCATCACCGCCGTTGGCGAAATGGTCAACAAAGACCCCGACCTGCGCAACCAGATCAAGGTCATTTTTCTGCCCAACTACAACGTCACCAACAGCCAGCGCATCTACCCTGCCTCAGACCTGTCGGAACAAATCTCCACCGCTGGCTTTGAGGCATCGGGTACTGGCAACATGAAGTTTGCCATGAACGGCGCACTGACCATTGGCACACTAGATGGCGCCAATATCGAAATTCGCGAGGCCGTGGGGGCGGATAACTTCTTCCTGTTTGGCCTCACGGCTGACCAGGTAGTGGCCCTTAAAGCGTCTGGTTACAACCCCTACACCTACTACCAGGCCAACCCCCTGCTCAGGGATGCCATCGACCTGATTGCCTCCGGCCACTTTTCCCAGGGCGATGCGTCCCTGTTCAAACCCCTGCTCGACAAGTTGCTGCGGCAGGATCCCTACCTGCTCATGGCCGACTACCAAGCCTACATCGACTGTCAGCAGGCTGTGGGCCAGGCCTACAGCCATGCCGATGATTGGACCCGCATGGCCATTCTCAACGCCGTACGGATGGGCCGTTTTCCTCTGATCGTTCCATTCGCGAATACTGCGAGGAGATCTGGAAGGTGTCGCCCTTTACGGTTCAGGTGGCTAACCCCACCCCCACCGATGGCATGCTGAGTAGCGACCTCATCTGCCAATTGAGTTAGCTTATTCAAGACTGGGGCAAGAAACCGGGTTTCTTTTTGGGGTAATAGCAGGCTATCCTTGCTAACCTCAAGGAGGAACCCGGTTTCTCTTGTGTTTTACCGCCCAGAGCTTAGCTCTGGCTTACCGCAGTTAAGTGGCCAAATCACACCTCTTTCAGGATGGACGTACCATGACTATCCAACCCCTTGAACGGTTCTTCAGTTCTGGTTTTCTGACCAGCTGAATGAGGGTCAATCGGCTATTGTTCGTCATCCGCTGCCGGTCATTATTCCAGGGTTTGCCTGTTTTCTCTTACCAAAAGCTGAACGACAAGCCCACGCTCGTGCCATTGCGGCTCTCCTCTATGCCGAAACCACGTCCGACCAAGTGGCCACGCTAGCCGATCTCTGAATACAACCTTGGGAAGCTTGAGTCTTTATCAGGAAATAGATGAATTTGAGACATCAGCAAGTCTCGGCGAGTGTATCCCTCTTTAATTATTTTGATGAAAGAAAAAGAAGCCAACATCTTTTCCTTATTAAAGCCTCCCAAGGATAGGCTGTTAAAAAACGAGAAATAGAGTTTGCGGCCCTTCTCTATCTAGATCAATTACAGAGGGTATACTTCACAACAATCGCATTAGAGAGAATCTTTCCGCTTATCTACCCAATGCAGGGCTGATAGACTGAAACTTTCCGCATAACTCACTGGAATCCCCTGGATATCAAGCCACTTTCTGCCTATCGGTGAAGTTGTGCGGCGGCAGATAACCTCGAACACCCACCGATAACCTCTGTTCCGTCCGCACCAACGCAGTGTTAGGTGGCTGTTGCTTCTACAAACTGCATAGCCAACGAGAAATAGATGCAACTTGGTTCTCATCATTTAAGTTTGCAGCATTATTGAGTGTCCCGATTGCTAATTGCTCCCAAATTTCACCAGCCATCCTTTTCTCAATCGCCGCTCCTACAAAAAAAGTCAGGGGTGAATGACCAGCATCCGCGAATGCCTGTCTAATACGGTTGAGTGCCGCTTGTGCCGTCTTCCAATGCTCGTCAGCTCCGGCTGGATCAATTCCACCTTTCAGTTCTCCCAATGCGATTGTGTAAGGCTCAACTTCAATAGGTTCAATTTTGCTAGATTTATTAGCTGGCAATGCTTCTGGTGCAAGATTGAACAAACAGAGATCTACATTACTTTTAACTAACGGAATATTCAGGTTATAGATAAGAGTGCGCCTACCAAGATCGCTCTCCCAACTGAGTCCGCGTAAAAATAATTCAATTTCTGCATCATCGTTTGTCATTGCTACCCACTTTTTTGTCTTTGAATGCTGCCAATGATAGCTTTGCCCCGCAATGGTCAGGGTTGATAGGATAGCACGAGTCAGCTTCCTTTGTGCCAAAGCCCCACCAACATTACGCATTGAGCCACCAAGTGTATCACCACGAGTCAATAGAAATCTAAAGATTAATTCCTCTACGAAGTTTGCACCTGCTGGTTCAAGAAAGTTTTTGATTAGACCGTTAATCGCATCATTTTTATCCTCTGATGCCAAATGAGCAAGAGATTTGTCAGATAATCCTGCCGCAGTTAACAATCCCATCTCAATACCCTGAATGTTTAGCAAATCAGTAGGTCTTCTAACTTGATTTGCTGCTGCTTGAAGTGCCCTTGCCTCTGCAACATAAGGGGTAGCTCGTCGATTCTTCTCAAGTGCAAGGGCTACAAAGCCCGCACGAGTCGCTTCATAGGTTGTTACAAGATCATCACTAGACTGGAGATGGTTAAGATAAGCAGTCATAGGATCAAATTACTGTTTTCTCCATACATAAACACATTTCCTCAAAGGATCACGCCCGTGATTGCCCATTTGCTGACTACTATTACCCTTATCACCAGGTAAAACGAGAATATTTTCAACTGTAAACCCTAAGTTCTCTGCAAAGCTGGAGAGGAGCATATCTACTGAAATACTTACGCCAGAGTAGCGCACATTGTCATTGACCATAAACAACAGTGCCCCAGGTTTGAGAACACGAGAACACTCTTGTATGACGCAAGCCATTTCGTAAAAGTAGCCTCTTACCATTCTGGGTATTCCGTTATTATTTAAGACACCTTGGAGTTTTTGATTATCTAAGTACTTCAGGATAGCTTGCAACAAAGGTTGTGAATTTGCAGCCTCTAAAGCTAAGTTCCAATTTGGATTGATAGCCAATAAATCTTTTGAGCGATTTTCAACTGTGCAACTTAGCATCTCCTGTCGGAGATCGACTAGTTCTTTTTCAGAAACATCTAATAATGCAAGCTCTAATGCGTAAGTACGAGTGTAGTCATATCGATTGCAATAGGGTGGAGACGTGATAACAGCATCGTAAATTGCATCAGGTAAAGTCGGTAGCAATTTGAGGCAAGACCCTTTGTAAAGTTGAATTTCACCTTGTAATCTCTTGACTGAAAAAAGTTCTACTTGATAGGTAGGAGGTTCTAAGTCATTAATAATTTCTTCGAGTTTACGGGTGATAGCGCAATCAAAATCCAGAATTTCACCTTTATTGAAAGTTTTTTTCCCTTGCCCACGACCGGAACGATAGTCCCAACGGAGATATTGACCATCTTTGCGAGTGTAGCTTATGGCCTCTAAAACACAAAGCAAAGCAAAGAGTAAAACTTCTCGAACTCTTTCATTCTCTTGCGGCAGAGAACTGAGATATTGCTCAATTGCCCTCTTATTTTCTGTAGAGTAGGCTCCTTTTGTAATCCTAAATTCTGGCAGGCATAATTCCTGTTCAGCATGTTTCCATATCTGCAAATATAACCACATCTTGAGACGTTCAAGATCATCCGATATAAATTTAGTATCGAGAACCTGTTTTGTTTCAATAATTTGTTGACCAATGGGTAACAATTCAATACCATCGGCATCAAATCCCAAATCACTAGCAGCAAACAAAGCCGTTCCGCTACCTGCAAACGGGTCTAACATCTTGCCCTGCTTAAGCCCGTATTTTTGCAGTAAAAGCTCAACAAGAGAGGCAGAGAAGGCTTCTTTATACTTGTACCATCGATATATAGGTCTTGTTTTGTTAGCTTGAAAGCTTACTAAAAGCCTAGTGAGTGCAGGCTGAACTAAAAACTTAGTTTGAAACTGATGTTGTAATTGTTTGTCAAGGTTATCAATTTCCCTAAAAGCATTATTTTGTACTTCATTTTGTACTTCAGGGGCAGTGTCGAAGATGCTTGACAGACTTGTCACAAGTATTAGTCCCTATGAAACACGGATCTGCCTATTATATCAGTGCCTTCACTAGGTAGCCTAGATTAGCCTACATCGCGTGGCTTCCCAACAGATATGTGAAAGCCACCTAACTATCCTATACAGCGAGAATGGGTAGACATTTTCCACATAGTATTCCGCTTCCAGCCAATCAGAAAAAGCTTCCCAAATATTTTTAGGATGAGCCTTGTTACGTCACGCGAGGCGATGACGGCACCCTACCTATGATGGCTGGCAGAGGTAGCATTTACTACAAGCCTACCGGCATATTTGTGAAAAAAGTTGGAAATTGGATTGACACCAAGCGTCTGTACCAGTATTCTTTCTCACTAAGCCGTTTGCACAAAGCGGCGGTTCACTCAGAACTCGAAAATCTCGGCGCTGTCCGTAGGTGCTAGCAATACCCACGAACAGCTAACCCCGCAAATCTAACCAGCAGATTGCGTGGCTAGGGTTTATGGTACCCCAGCCCCCAACCTCGCATTTCAAAAGCGTGGGTGGCTGGGGTTTTTGTATTCTTTTCCTCACCCACCCCTCCCTGCGGGACCCCTCCCAGGAGTTGAC
>JAAUUR010000418.1 GCA_012031045.1 Leptolyngbyaceae cyanobacterium SM2_5_2 | reverse complement strand
ATCCGATGCGCCCATCAGCGAAGTCTATTTCCTTTAACCGTTCGACTTGATCCGTGTTCTAACAAGTCCTGGTCGGCCTTTTAGAAAACGGAACGGGAGAAGATGCTTGATGGTGAACTTTACAAGCATGGGACCCCGAATTGATGGATATGCGCAAGAGCGCTCGTCGGCTCACACGGGAGCCGCTCGGGCGCGACTCGGAGGTTACTCGGCGACGGTGCGCAGGTGCGGTCGAGGTAGCGTTGATCGGTCCGGTGAGGGTAACGGTGGGCGGGTTGGGCATTGAATCGGCAGTGGGCACAAACTGAAATAGAGCCGGGGCACTGGCGGGGATATCGACTCGGGTGGCCTGTCCGGCCTGGTCGTGGAGAGTGATGGCTAACTGTAAAGACGATGCATTGGCCCTGGGCTCGGCGGCCAGGCGAAGTTGTAGGCTGTCAAACTGGCCGACATCAGCATGGCTGAGGGGAAAACGGAGAAACTCCCCAGGAGAACGCCAGTGGAGTTTGAGCATGGCTGGAAATTGCGGCTGGGGCCGAGGGCTGTTTCCGCAGGGGCTGAGGGGTTGACAGAGCGTTAGCGCCAGGTTTGAGCTGGGTTGGTAAGTAGCCGGGGTAGGGCTGGCCCTAAACACGGTGTAGCGAGATGCTCCTGGGCTGGCCAGATTAGTCAGAACTGGCCAGGTGTAGAGGTGACTGGGGGCCGCGTGGCCAGGGGCAAGTCCCAGGAGAGCGTGGGCCTCGGAGTCGGAAACGGGCCTTAGTACCGCCGCCAAGAAATCCTGGGTGTATTGGGTTAGAAAGGTTTCTTGGGCAACGCGCGATAGGCGCTGCCGCGATCGCTGCGGGTGGCACAGAGCCCTATTGTCAGCCCGACGATAGTAATCATCCTCCCCGACGGCGGCATTAAAAAAGTTATGGTTGGCCCCCAGCAGTACCACGGCGGCGGCCAGGGTGCGGCGGTGAGCGTCCTGATCCGCCATTTCAAAGTAGTAGAGGCTGCTGAAGTCGGTGATGTCGCGATCGCAGCCTCCCATCAGCACGGCGGTAGGCACATCGGGTAATTGGTAAGCCCTGGGCTGGCGAACAATGGGGTGGCTACGGGTGGGGCTTACCAACAGCAGCGCCGCCACTGGCCCCAGTCCCTCAGCCATGGCCTCAGCCGAGCGATGGCCCTGGCGATTGAGGGCGCTCAGCGCCGCCGCCCCACCGCCCATGGAGTGACCAACCATTGCCAGCGCTGACCAGTCCACCCGGCCCTGCACCGAGAGGCCAAAGTCCGTAGAGCCGTTGTGGTCAGCGCTGGCTAGGCGGGTCAAATGGTGGTCAATAATTTGCTGGCTGCGCTGGTCGGCTAGCTGGTTACGAGTTTCTGGCGTAGCGCCAAAAGCGTTGGCAAAGGCACCGTTTAGATTGGGAATGAGAATCCCGTAGCCTGCCTCGGTCAGCCGCTGGGCCAGGTAGGCAAAACCAACGTCATAGCGGGTTTCGGTGCCTGGGCGACAGGGCCACTGGCTTTCTCCTCCGGCGGCGAAGTGACAGCCACCGTGGCGGCCATGCAAAATCACGACGATGGGGAATGGCCCGGCCCCAGCCGGAAACCCAATTACCCCAGTAAGGGGCACAGGCATAGCTTGAAACTCCTGGCCTACCCCTGTCTGGCTCAGGGTAGCTGTCCCCAGGTCATACAGACGCAGGTTGGGGTAAAGGCTTAAATCTAGCTTGGGCTGACTGGGGGGCAAAGGTAGCTCAGCCTTAGCCAGGGAGCAGGGCCGGAACGATACTGCCACTACCAGAACCAACAGTATCAAACTCCATCGCCACCCACCCAGCCTACCCCGTCGTCTGCCCTTTGCTGACCTCATCCAGTCCCTAAGCTATCGCCTCGCCCCAAATCATAGCTAAACCCTGGCCACCCGCCCCAAACCAGTCTTTGCAGGGTATTTTCATCCACGCGATCTCCAGCGTCGTCGTGAGCGTCGTCGTGATTGGTGAAGCGGGGGCAGGTTTTTAGCTCCCTCCCCTCGCTGGCTAAGCGACTTTCGCTAGGCGACGCGCCGTTCCTTTTCGCTGTCGGCTGCAAAAACAGAGTAGTAGAGCCAGCCCGCTAGCAAGGCGCCAAGGATGGGAGCCACCCAAAACAGCCACAGTTGGCCAAACAGAGGGCCACCCACAAACAGGGCCGGGCCAGTGCTGCGGGCTGGGTTAACCGAGGTATTGGTCACTGGGATGCTGATCAGGTGGATGAGGGTTAAGGCCAGGCCAATGGCGACAGGGGCGTAGCCAGCCGGGGCGCGTGAGTCGGTGGCACCCAGGATGATCATCAACAAGAAGAAGGTCATCACCCCTTCGCAGATGAAGCAGGCAAACAGCCCAAAACCGCCTGGCGAATGCACTCCAAAGCCGTTAGTAGCCAGGGGATTGCCGGTGCTGGGGTCGATCGCGAATTCAGGCTGGCCACTGGCAATCAGGTAGACAATCCCCGCACCCACAATGGCGCCCAACACCTGGCTCAGAATGTAGGGCAGCAGCTCTCTGCCGGGAAAGCGACCGGCGGCCCACAGGCCAAAGGATACGGCTGGATTCAGGTGACAGCCGGAAATGTGGCCTATGGCAAAGGCCATCGTGAGTACGGTCAGACCAAAGGCCAGGGATACCCCCAAAAAGCCAAGCCCCAGGTTAACGCTGGCGGTAGTATCCAGAAATTTACCGGCCAGTACGGCACTGCCGCAGCCGCCCAAAACCAGCCACAGTGTGCCTAGAAACTCAGCTAGGCAACGCTTTGAAATTGGCATAAAGATGTCTCCTTCGATTTGTCTAAACTTAGCGGCAGCATACTTGAAGGCCTGAAGATATGTGGATTACTCAGCAAGCCTGACTGCGCTGAACACGGTCTTTTTCTCCCAGCCAAGACAATACTGTCTAGGGCTGGCGACACCCCTTCACTCAGATCAATCTCAGTCCATTGGTGCACACCAATGGACTAAGCGGTGGCTATAAAGGTTCTATAAAATCCGATGAATTTTTTCAATGCCAAACCCAGACTTATCCCCGGCTATCCATAGGGACAACGATAGAACTGGAGCTATGGCTTTCTTACCGGTTTCTTATGTTTAAGTCCTACAGTGACAGATAACGACCATAGATGGAACGACCAACCTTTTTCCAGCTCTCCTGCGAGGGCTGGTTTTTGTTTTAGGCCCCTGGTATTCTACTCGCAAGCTGACGATGCTCAGCCAGTAACCTTCCTTAAACGACTGCTCTCCTAACTCAAGCGAGGATTCTAATGAAGTGGCAATCAGGTCGGCGTAGCATCAACATAGAAGACCGGCGTGGTCTGGGCCTACCTGGCGGGCCAGCGGTTGGCGGCATTGGCGCCCTGCTGATGGCGCTGCTCGTTGCTTTCTTAGGGGGTGATCCATCGGTGGTGTTGCAGCCGGGCGTGGCCGTTAGCCCCTACGAAAACGCGCCTCAGGTCTCCCAGGCAGAGGCCGACGCCACGGCGGATTTTGTTTCCGTGGTGCTAGCCGACACCGAGGATACCTGGAACCAAATCTTTCAGTCTGAACTGGGGGCGGCTTACCAAGAGCCCAACCTGGTGCTTTACTCTGGCGCTACCCAGAGTGCCTGTGGCCTGGGGCAGGCGGCAATGGGGCCGTTTTACTGCCCGGCTGACCAGAAGGTCTACCTGGATATGAGCTTTTTTGAAGACTTAAAGTACCGCCATCAGGCTCCGGGAGACTTTGCCCAAGCCTACGTCATTGCCCACGAAATTGGGCATCACGTGCAAAATCAACTGGGCATTTCTAACCAGGTGCATCGCCTCCAGCAGCAGGTTAGCCGCACCGATGCCAACGATCTCTCAGTGCGGTTAGAGCTTCAGGCCGACTGCTTTGCGGGGGTCTGGGCCCATAACGCCCAAAGAGCCCGCAGCATCCTCGAAGACGGGGATATTGAAGAGGCTCTCAACGCCGCTAGCCAAATTGGTGACGATCGCCTGCAGATGGAAGCCAGGGGCTATGTCACCCCCGATTCCTTTACCCACGGCTCGGCGGAGCAGCGCTCTACCTGGTTTTATCGCGGCATAGAAAGTGGCAAAATGGCGCAGTGCAATACCTTCGATGTAGCTAGGGTGTAGGGCTACGCAACCTGGTTGCTGCTTTATCAGTTCTTTATCTTTATCGTCTAGGGTGACGGAGTGGCCTGGGTCAACCTTTGATTTGAGTGAGCCAGGCTTAGCGTCAATTCTTGGCCTATCTGGCTTAGAAAGCTGCGAAGGTCTCTCCGCAGAAGAATTACTCTTCCCGGTCTGCCGTTCGTTTGAAACTCCGCTCGACCTATTTCATTGTTCGTTGGTAATTCCGGCTTAACGTCTTAGTTGGCCACTGCGACTTTAGAAATTTTCTGTTGAGTACTCCATGAAAATAACCATCCCTTTCGTAATAAGCTCTCTGCCTCACCCTG
>JAAUUR010000417.1 GCA_012031045.1 Leptolyngbyaceae cyanobacterium SM2_5_2 | reverse complement strand
GGTGGTGGTTTTGCCTGCGCCGGGGTTGCCCAGCACCAGCAGTTTGCCGCCCACATCATCCCGGTCAAACACGTTGGCAATGGGGGTACCAGGGGCCAGGGGTTGGGGGGCTTGGTTGGCCGTGCGCAGGTCGGCGTCCCAGGGGCGGCTGACCTGGCGGCGTTGCTCGGCCATATCCAGCCGAATCAAAATGGCATTGTGGAGGGATTGTCGCAGGCGGTCTGCCACCTCTGTCCATACTGCGTTGATCAGGGTTTTTTCGTTGCGGTCTGGGCGGTGGGTGGGTGGTTTTACCGCAGGTAGGCCATAGTCCTTAAGTTGCCCCTCCAGGCTGGGCGGCTGGTCTGGAGGGGCTAGCGAGGGTTTATGAGGTCATCCAAAAGCGCCTCTAGGCTATCTATGCCACAGCCGCCTTGACTTTCAGCCCATTCCAGTAAGCTGGCTACTCGCTGCCCCTGGGGAGACGATGATCCAGCCACGATGCCCTTAGGCACCTGGAGGGCAAAGAGAAGTTGCTCAAATTGCGGGCCAGGAATTTCGGCTAGGCGCTGGGTAAACCTTAAGCGCTGTTGCAGATTGCTGGGTAAGGGTGTTCTCCCAGAAGGGTTATTTGGCAACTCGACTGCTTCAACAGGCCATCCAGAAATCTCTCGCAGGTTTCCAGATTGATAGAGAGATTTAACTACCCTAAAGCCTGCCTCAGTCCCTTTGAGCTTCAGGACAACGCTACCGTCGATGGAGTCTCTGGCTTTTCCTTCAGCGTCTGCATCCCCAGAGATTTTTGCAAGCTGGCTTACAATGCCGTCTACTAAGCGAGCCTCATCCATTGAAAACAGCTCACCATCCAGCACTATTTGCCAACGGACTTGGGGACTTGGTTGTGAAGTTGGCTGAGGGACTATCGCCTGGGCAAAGTCGCCCGTCAAGTTGGTTTCATCTTGCTTGGTTGACAGTGCAAGAGTGGGATTTTCGACTATTTCCTTAAGCTTGCGGGCTACCTTGAGGAGGGTTTTGTCTTGCTCATCCTCCGTCATACTAGTCAGAGGTTTGCTGATGGGGTTTGCGGCCTGGATAGAGGCTAGTGACAGTTCCTCCGGGCCATGCACCGGATCGGGATATTTAAATGTCGTTTCCTCATAAAGGCTGTGCTTGATGATAATCGGCAAAATCTTCACGCCTCGCTCTTGGGCGTGTTTGAGCAAAACGGGCACTTCGCTATTGCGGATGTACTTGGAGTTTAAGAAAGCTGGGCTAATCAACAAAACCGCTGCCACGACTTGATCCAGCGTGTCTTGAATGGTGCGGTGCCAGGCTTCCCCTAGATCAATGTCGTGATCTGACCAGGCTTTGGCTAAGCCTTGCAGTTGCAGCGGCCCCAGCATTTCCAACAGCCGATCCAGCCAGCGTTTGCTGGGGTCGGGGCTGTCGTTGTCGGTGTGGGCGTAGCCGATAAAAATGCGGGGTGGGTTGGCCATAGAAAACCGGGAGCAGCGGCTACTCCTTTTATACACGCATTAGCCCGTGCGGTTGTAGGATGGCGCAGCTATTACAAATCCGTGAGTTGCCCAGGTGCGCTCCTGGCTGTGGTTGCACCGGCGATCGCACCCACTGGCTGCCGCTGCATAGTCCAAAACGGGGATGTCTGATGGCCAAAGGGGCCAGTCTGCAAAATTTCAAAGCCGTGGCGCTGGTAGAACTGCACAGCGCCTGCGGTGGAGGTTTCCACATAGCAGGGTTTGCCCTGGCGATCGCTCTCCTCCAGCACGGGCTGGATTAACTGATGGCCAATGCCCTGGCGCTGGTAGGCGGGGCTAACGGCCAACAGCATGAGATACCAGTGGGGCTGGGGCATAGCCTGATGATGCAGTTGGTCGAGATGCAGAGCCGATAGCCAACGGGGCAGGTAGCCCCAGGGCAGGCGAAGGGCAACTGGTAAAGCCCGGCCCAGAGAGCGTTTAAGAGCCCTACGGATTGACCAGGCGGCATCCAAATCATCACCCCTTTGAGGGCTTGAGTCCCCGGATCTACCAGGGTGTAGCTCTGCTCTGCACCGCTGCCGCAGAGCAACAGCATGCGAAATAGGGCTTGCATCAAATCCTGGCGGTGGGGTACGTCGGCGGGCACCAGGTAGTTGAACATTGGGTCGGCGGCAAAGGCCTCACACAGTAGCTCGGTAGCGGCATCAAACTGAGTTGGTTGCAGGGGGGTTAGGGGTAGGGTTAGCATGGGTTTCACCAGATCAGGTCGTTAAGAAAAGCTGTGAGTTTGGCACCGTCAATTTTGGCCAGGGTGGTCATCCAGCGAAGGGTGGCCTGATCGCGCTGGGGGCCACAGGCCATCACCCGTTGCCAGCCAGCCACAGCCAGAACCAGCCAGGGAGAAAGCTGGCGGCGGCTGTAGCGTAGCCACACCCAGAGAAATTTGATGGTCATGGTTGCGCTCCTGAGGTTTTGGCTAGGTAAATCTCCAGCATGTCGGCCAGCAGCTCAGCCTGCTGTGCATAGGACACCAGGTTAGGGCTGATCATGCGCTCAGCAATCCATCCATCAATGAGACACAGCACATGGGTGGCTAGCACCGGGTCGTCGATTTGCAGCGTGGTCATAATTTGGTCGCGCGATCGCTGGCTCACCCGCTGCACGGCCTCATTCCCCCGCGACTGGCCAAACCCTGCCTGTTGGTAAAAGTCCATTAACAGCAGATTTTGCTTAATAAAATGGTCTTCGTTGGCCTCCAGAAAGACTCCCAGGGCCAGAATGCGCTCCCTCAGAGTGCCTAGCCCCTCAATTTCGGCGGCGGCGCGGAGCAAATCTTGCTCGGTCAGTTCCTCAATTAACTGGGTAAAGAGATCTTCCTTGCTGGGGAAGTAGTAGTACAGTGTACCCGTGGAAACCCCCAGAACCTGGGCAATTTGCCGAGTGGTCAGGCTGGCGTAGCCCTTCTCGGCAAACAGGTCAAAGCACTGGTTTAGCAGGTCTTTGCGGTACTGGTCGTGGTCTACAATCTTGGGCATTCTTTTTTAACTGAGCGTTCGTTATTTTTTAATTTATCACAGAGCAAAAAATGAGTAGACATAGCGCTACCCAGCTAGCTTAGGACACGGTTGCTCAGCGCAGCGCTCAGTGCATCACCCAAACTGGGACGGCGAACTGGCTGGCAACCGCCCCAGCCACGCCGTCAAAATGCCCTAACCCATGGGGCGTTAGCAAATAGTCGCAAAACAGCGGGCGGAGTAGGAAAAACCCACTCCGCCCGTCGCCTCGTTGCCTTGCCCTACCAGGGCAAGACCTTAGTACCGATAGGTGCTAGCACCGGGCTTATGCACGATGAAGCTAAGAATTTGGCACTGCTTGACGTTGTCAAAGCCCACTACGCGGATGTAGCAGTTAGAGTACTCAGAGCGGCAAGCCTGTACTTCGCTCAGCACTTCCTGGGTAGAGCCCGCGTTGAACAGGGGCAGTTTCCACATCGTCCAGTAGTAAGCCTCAGGGTCAGAGGTTTCGTTGAACTCAACGGCAGGAATATAGCCCATTCTCAAAATGTAGGCAATTTGCCGCTCGATTTGAGCATCGGTGAGGGGGGGTAGGTAAGACAGCGTTTCAAAACGACGCTCTTTAGGCAGAGTTTTCATAGATCCTCGCTAGGTAAAATCATCAACGTCGGAGAACCCGACTTCAGTGAACAAGACGGTGGAAAGAATTGGGGAGTTAGGAGTTAGGAGTCAGAATTCAGAATCTAGAACTTAGAGAACAAATATCAAAGAGCATTTGGCTCCTGTCTCCTATCTCCTGTCTCCTGTCTTCCACCTACTCCAGCGGAGCATCAGAATCGGCGCTGGGCTCCTGAATCAGTTCAGCCTCAAGCACATCTTCTGCGGCCCCAAGCTGAGTCATCCGCTCTAGGTGCTGGCGGCGGTGTTCGATGTTGGCCTGTTGAATGCCGGTAACCACCATTTCTGGCAAAAATTCGCTAATTTCCTCAGCAATGTGCTGACGCACGGTCATAATCCGTATGGCCAGGTCGCCCCGTTCAGCCAGGAGAGCGGTCAGGTAGGCTTCGCCATCCTGAAGGGCTTCCTTAGATGAAAAGGCATTGAGCCAAAAGGCGCGGGGAGGATCGGTTTCTCGCAGCTGGTTCAGCACGGTTTTCACCGCCTGAAACGTGAGGTAGCTGATCAGAACCGTTGAGGTATCCTTGGCTATGCGCTTGAGATCCATCAAATTTTTCCCGCTATTGGCCCTGTCGGCTCGGCTAGACCTTGCCTAAACCCACAGGTAGACCCGATTTAAGCTGGAATTTGCCAGGAATGTGGTAGTCTTTGCGGCATTTTAGGGCTTTTACACCCAATGGCCCAACTATCGCGATGCCGCCTCGGGCTGGAGAAACCCGGTCAAACAGACTTTCCCCAGCCTGATGAGACCTTAGAGCTTGTCCATCGTTTCAAACTCGAACTTGATTTCCTTCCA
>JAAUUR010000416.1 GCA_012031045.1 Leptolyngbyaceae cyanobacterium SM2_5_2 | reverse complement strand
GATCGAGCGTATGAAATAATCTAACGGGTTGAACCCAGGGGCGAAAGAGCATATCGGTCAGCGCCTGGAGTTCTTCCTCCGTCGCTAGCTCCAGGGCAGAACGCAGTTCATCCACCAGCAGTCACCGTCTTAAACACTGCCCCCTATTTTACACAATTCCTCAGGATAGGCTGTGCCTTGAGCAACGGCAGACTGGTCTACCCCGATGGCTGTTTTTGAAGGCAATGGGCCAAAATAGAACTGTGATACACTAGAAACTCTGCCGAAGTTAGGCGGTACTTTCCTTTGCGGGTGTAGTTTAGTGGTAAAACCTTAGCCTTCCAAGCTAATGATGGGGGTTCGATTCCCCCCACCCGCTTTAGCTGTTGTACAGTGACTAAATTCAGTTAAGCCAAGTCCTGGGGGTGTCCTCCTGTGTCACGATGTGGTTTATTTGCACTGTCTCGGTTGTGCTTGGGTGACTAATGCTTGAATACATTACGCTTCCCAATCATCTGCTGCCGCCGGTAGCCCCCTATTCCCACGCTGTGAGAGCAGGCGATTTTCTATTTGTAACCGGCCAACTGGCTGAGGATCCTGAAACTGGAGAGATCAGTCAGGGTTCTTTGCTAGACCAAACCCGCCAGGTTATGGATAACCTCAAGCTAGTGCTTGAACACGTCGGCTCAAGCTTTGACAACGTGGTGATGGCCCGAATTTTCTTGACTGATTTCCGCGACTATGATGACGTTAACCGAGTATACGCCTCGTACTTTAGCGAAGGCCGCCGTCCCAGCCGCACCACGGTTGGGGTGATTGGGCTGGCTGGCCAGGGAGACATTGAGATCGATCTGATTGTCTACTGCGGTGCATAACAGCGAGGCCGCTGTAAGGATTACTCAAACACGGGCGGCCAAAGCTCGGCCACAGGCACTTCCCATCCAGGGAGCAAGTCAGCCACCGTTAACACATCCTCATTGGTGAGGGTGGTGGTCCCTTGCCCAAGGCGATACACCGTTGCCGCTTGAGTCTCAGGGTTGAGCAGAATGCCCACCCGAGTGCCCAGCGATAAGAATTCCTGAATCTTGGTTTCTAGCTCTTCGATGGTGTCCGTAGGCGACTTGACCTCAACCATCAGGTCGGGGGCGAGTTCTGCAAAGGCACGGGGACTACGCTTGAGCCGGTCGGCGGCGACAAAGGAGGCGTCAGGAGCCCGCACATCGCGGTTGGGTAACCGAAACCCAGCGCTGGAGGCCGTCACCCGGCCTAGCTGGCGAGGGCGCACCCAGTTACGCAATTGAGCAACCACTTCTGCGGCCACTTCATCGGACTCAAAACTCGATGGACTCATCACAACTACCTTGCCACTGACCAGTTCCAGGCGGTGGTTAGGGTGTTGCGCCTGGAAGGTGGTTAGATCCTCAAGTGTAAGTGTCATAGCAGTCCCCCAGTTGAGTTTTGCCTAAATCCATTGTGGCATTCTTCCATTACCCCAAAGCTTAGTCAAACACTGGGGGCCATAGTTCTGCCACTGGTACTGCCCAGCCGGGAAGCAAATCAGCTATCGTCAACACGTCTTCATTGGTAAGGGTGATGGCCGCTTGCCCCAGGCGGTAAACCGTCGCCGTTTGCGTTTCAGGGTTGAGCAGAATGCCGACCTGGGTGCCCAGCGATAAAAACTCCTGAATCTTGGTTTCTAGCTCTTCGATGGTATCCGTAGGCGACTTGACCTCAACCATCAGGTCGGGGGCCAGTTCTGCAAAGCACAGGGACTGCGCTTGAGCCGGTCGGCGGCGACGAAGGAGGCGTCAGGAGCCCGCACATCGCGATTGGGTAACCGAAAACCAGCGCTGGAGGCCGTTACCCGGCCTAGCCGGCGAGGGCGCACCCAGTTCCCCAAAGACCGCACAACCTCTGCGGCCACTTCATCGGACTCAAAACTCGATGGACTCATCACAATCACCCTGCCGTTGACCAATTCCAGCCGATGGTTAGGATGCTGAGCCTGGAAGGTGGCAAGATCCTCAAGTGTCAGCGTCATGATGGTTAACCCCAAAGTTCCACATTACTGGATTGGTATCTACAGCGTCCGTTACGGTGCGGCTGATGGTATCCATACCTTGCAAATCGTCCAAGGAAAGCTGGATGTCAGCGGCTTTGGCGTTTTCCCTGGCCTGTTCGGCATTACGGGCACCGACGATGGCGGTGGTTTGGGGTTGGGCGATTAACCAGGCCAGGGCCAGGTTGCCGAGGGAGGTGTGATAACGCTCGGCTATGGGCCGTAGCTGAGCCAGAGCCGCCTGGGCTTTTTCGTAGAGGGGCGTCTGAAATAGCTTGTTTTTGCTGCGAATGTCCTCTGGGGGGAACTGGTGGTTGGGGTCAAATTTGCCGGTCAGCAACCCCTGAGCCAGGGAGGCGTAGGCCAGCACAATCAAATTAGTGGCGACGCAGTAGGGGAGCAGGTCGGCTTCGACGCCCCGCCAGAAGAGTGAGTAGGGCGGTTGCAGACTGTCGATGCGGCCATACTGGGCGGCGTCTTCGAGCTGCGATCGCGAAAAGTTTGACACCCCAATGGCGCGAATCTTCCCCTGCTCCTTAAGCTGGTTGAGGGCACCCATGGTTTCCCCAATCGGCACCACCCCGCTCTTGAAGGCACCCGCTGGCCAGTGAATTTGGTAAAGATCAATCACATCGGTTTGCAACCGGCGCAGGGAGTTTTCGCAGGCTTCAAGCACCTGCTCAGCCTTGAGGTGGTTGGGGAAGACCTTGGTGGCCAGGACAATGCGATCGCGCACACCCCCTAGCGCTTTGCCTACCAGTTCTTCCGAGTAGCCATCGCCGTAGATTTCTGCCGTGTCAAAGGTGGTGATACCAGCGTCCAGGGCAGCGCGCATCGCCTCAATGACCGTGTCATCATCAATGCCAACCCAGCCTTTTTTGCCCGCCTGCCAGGTGCCAAAAATAATTGGGGTAATGGCGATGTTGGTGTTGCCCAGAAGACGAGTTTGCATAGATAACGCACCTGGTGAGTAGCCTCTTAAGCATATCGAGCGCAGCCGCGATGAGGCTACAACCGGAGTCAAAACCGCTGGGTTAGACCCCCTTAAAGCCCAGGCCGGTTTCAGCTTCGGTGGGGGCGAGGACGGGGGGCAGAGCCTGGCGAGTGGTGCCCCACAGGTTGAGGCCAATTCCCACCAAGACGATGGCACCGCCGAGGTATTGGGCTGGAGTGGGGGCTTCTCCCAGAATCAGAAACGCCGCCAGAACCCCAGCAATGGGGTTGAAGGAGTTAGCCAGCGCTACCTCAGGAGTGCGGCTGGTTTTGAGCCCCTGGAACCAGGCTAACTGGCCACCCGCCACAATCACCATGCCATAACCCACCATCCACTGCCACACAAAGGGGGAAAAGGCGTCCTGGAAGTGCTGCGGGTCGAAGAGTACTAACACGGTGACAAAAAAGATAGCCGTACCCAGTGCCGTTCGCACCAGGTTAAATAGGCCCAAAGGCACCTGTTTGAGGCTGGCTTTGCTAATCACGGTGCCAACGGCGGCGGCCACCGCTCCGGCAAGCGCTAGGAGTTCGCCACGCCCTAGCATGAAGCCTCCAAGCTGCATCGTGGTGGTGGCGGGCTGAGGCAAGAGCAGAATTAGCCCCACCCCCAGGAAGGATACCACCGCTCCGGCCACCGTCCAGCGATTTACCCGCGCCCCCAGCACTAGCACTGATAATGTCAGGGTTAGCGGGGGCTCAATCCGCCCGACCAAAACCACGTTGTTAACATTAGTTTGCTCCAGGGCCGAAAAGAACAGAGCTGGGGCAAGGGCTCCTGACAACATAGCAATGGCAATCAGGCTAAGCCAGGTGGTGCGATCCAGGTTGCGCCACTGACGAGGCGAAAGCGACTGACGGTAAACCAACGCCAGAGTAATCAACGCTACCAGGTTGCCGACAAACAGCACATTGCAAAAGGAGATCGGGTTGCGGCCATCAACCAGGTTTTGGGCACCCAAATCAGTCAGGCGGCGGGTTACGGCATTAGCCGTTGCAAAAATGATTACAGCTAACAACAGGTAAGCTTGGCCTGGAATAGTCGTCAGCCGCTGAGATAACGAGGCCATAGGAACAAGACAACCATTGCAAAGGTTTATTGCTCCATAGCATAGACCACTTAGCTGAGAGTACCTTGAGCCATCAGCCCAAGAGATCAAAGGGGAGGATCCGCTTAAATTGGGACAACTACTCCCGACCAGTTATCAAAAGCCAGGAGCCAAGCGATTGCCGCCTTCTAGCTCCTGGCTCCTGAATTCCCTAGACCTCAATTTAGGCTGGCTGACGTTGATACCCTAAGCCATCTTCAGCCTATTGGTTATGCCGCTGGTCTAGCCAGACGTAGACATCCGCTTCAGTCTGGAAGCTACGGGTTTGGTTAGTCACGGGATCATGCACAAACCAGAGGGGTTGGCCGTGGCGGTGCGTTGCCAGATGCGCAGTTGGTGGTCAGCGGTAAGGAACTGCCATCAGG
>JAAUUR010000415.1 GCA_012031045.1 Leptolyngbyaceae cyanobacterium SM2_5_2 | reverse complement strand
TAACATTCGGCAATACGGAACCGTTTTTGGCCTAAACTGAGATTGTGAATCGGCTGGTGGGCCAGTTCTGTTAGATGAAACTGTGATATTACCTGGGCTACTTTTGCTCGCAATAACGGGCTCGGGCAAACCTAAATTCTGCAACCCGTAGGAAATATCTTCCTCTACTGTGGTAGCCACGAGCTGGTGTTCTGGATTTTGAAAAACCAGCCCAATGTGCTGGCGCAACTGCATCAAAAAACGGCGATTATATTGAACTGGCTTACCCTGCCAGCGAATCAGACCACGCTGGGCCTGGTAAAGGCCATTGGCTAACAAAAAGAAGGTCGTTTTACCGCATCCATTTTGACCGATTAACCCACATCTATACCCCTGGGGCACCCGCAACGTTAATCCTTGAATCGCCGGTTTAAGACTGCAAGGATAGTCATAAATGACGTTTGTAAATTCAAGAATCCATTTGGACATGGAGATAGAAGTCAATCATAAAAACTAATGAAGGGCAAGGCTAAAAATAGTCAGCATCATGCAACCCACTATAGCTTCCAGCCTGTACCGCCGAGAAGCCTGATAGGGGTAGGAAAGCCACACTCGCAGTTCTCCATTGAATCCACGGGAGGCCAGGCTTAGGGAAGCTTGACGATAGCTGAGCAGCGATCGCTGCAGCAACTGCCCCACTAAAAGACCTAAGCTCTTGATCCCTCGGTTAAAGGTGACATAGCCACAACGAGAATTTTGGGCCATCCAAAGTTCATCGGCAATTGCCAGCAGGGTAAAAATAAAGCGATACATCATCAGCATCACCTCAACCAGCACCGCTGGGCATCGCAACTGTCTGAGAATCTGGACTATCTCTGAAAAGGGAGTAGTCAAGAGAATAAAAAACGTGCTGCTAGTAGTCGCTAAAACCCGGACAAATAATAGGCCAGCCTGGTGCAGCCCAGTTTGGCTGACGTATAGATAAAGAGAACCAATACCCATTCCCCAACCTTGCCAAACATCCGCCTGAACCGATTGAATAGAGTTTAGGCCAACGCCATTGATGACAACTGCTGGCAGGCTTGTGAGTAAAAAACCCAGGGGCAAAAGCAGTAATCGAAAATAAAAATTGGCTGGAATATTGGCATAGATCACTATCCAAAGCACTAGCCAAACACTAATCAGTATCTGCACAATCGGATGGGCCATTAAAGACAGCCCCATCAGTACTATTGCAAACGATAGCTTTTGTCCGGGGGGCAACCATCGCAGACGGTTAGTATAGACCAAGCTATCAATCTGATGACTCATACTAAATCCTGGTTGCATATCCCCGATTGGGATGGGGCAAACAACCGTTTGGCCCTACGAGATACCTGTTTTGATTCGGGATTTTTGAATTCGGAATCGGTCTCATTCCAGAGACTGAGGATCCGCCTGGGAAGGCTGGGGCTGTTATTGGGTACGGCCCTTATACAACCCAATCACATAGCCAATGACCCCAGCCCCCAGGGCCGCCTGGCTGGCAAAGAGTAGGCTTTCAATCTCACCACTGGCTGGTGTAAAAAGATGGTTAAACCAGGGCTGATAGTCTGGCCGAATCTCGGCAACAGCATGCTGGGCCTGACCATCGGCACCGCCATATTCTCCCCGCACGAAAGCGAGAGGCAAGACCGCTAAAGCAATGACCGCAATGACTAAAAGCCAGTTATGCGGCCTGGGGGATTGAGCTTGAGGGAATTGATCTTGAATTGGAGTTTTTGGCATGGGTTAGGTCTCCTGCCTCAGGAGCCTAAGGGTGTTAAGTTCTGGTTGCCCATAGGACCGCAGCCAGTTCCAAACTAAAACAGTCAGCAACCCTTCGATGATCGCCAGGGGTACCTGGGTCAGGGCAAAAATACCCGCAAATTTAAGCAACGAAGCCATAAATCCGCCGCTAGCGGCGGGAAAGGCCAGGGCCAGTTGAACGGAAGTTGTGACGTAGGTTAACCAGTTTCCCAGCGCCGCCGCAGAAAAGATGGCTAACCGAGATCGCCCCGTGGGCAGCAGCAATCGATAGGTAAAGTAGGCCACAAATGGCCCCACAATCGCCATGGAAAATATGTTGGCGCCCAGGGTAGTCAATCCACCATGGGCCAACAAAAGGGCTTGGAAGAGTAACACTAACCCTCCCAAAATCGTCATAATCCAAGGCCCAAATAAAACGGTTCCCAGACCTGTGCCGGTGGGGTGGGAGGAACTACCGGTAACCGAAGGAAGTTTGAGGGCCGACAGGACAAACGTAAAGGCCCCCGCCAGGGCCAGGAGTAGTTTAAGTTCTGGGTGGGAGGTGGTGATGCGGGTGAGCGATCGCAAACCAATGACCAAAAAAGGCGCGAAACAATCCACCAAAAAATAGCCCACTGAACCGGCAAAAACCCTTCAGAAATATGCATGGCCGCCGCTGGATTGGCCGACCCAAGAACGATGTAACCACTGAGGCCAGCCATTAAACCAAGGCGACCCCACTGGGAATATTGCGTCTTCACACTGTACCTCGCAGAATCAGACTGTAATGGGCAAAATGGCAGGCATCCTGGCTTATGGGGATGACCCATCATCCTCAATCACAGTTGCGGGACAGCGGCAGATTCACACTGCTCTTTCCCTGTTTCCTCCAACGGATGCTCCCCGTCAGAACCAAATTGTTTGCCCAGTCTACCATATCAGGAATCTACGCCTGGCCGATTCCCTACCGCTATGGGGGTAAAAAAGCGCAGCACCAGTCTAGAGCCGGGAGCATGAGGCCCACTGTAATGGGGTCTTACGCAACTGCGGAGGATCCGCTAGATATATAAGACCTGCTACAACCTTCTTAGGCACCAGTTGGTCTGGAGGGGGCAGAAAGTCCTGAACGATGGTCACCTCGCTAATGGGTTCTGCTGGATCAGCAGACATTGTGTTACCCATAGCACTGAAGTGACCCTCATTCTCGGGCACAAGGCTCAGAACAGTAAATGCTTAAGATACCTAAGCGCTTTAGGTAGTTTGGACTCTAAAGCAGCAAGTGGCTACTTTGAACGGGCCTGACGGGATTCGAACCCGCAACTTCCGCCGTGACAGGGCGGTGCTCTAACCCTAGGACTGTGCAGCGCAAGCGCCGCGAACTACAGGCTTTTACCCTTGGCCTGATCTCCCTAAGCATTCGCTTTAGGACAGATTTAGGACAATGCGCGACATTGTACCCGTCAATAACAACGGTAGTATCCAATTCAAGTTCACTGTCGAGGGGCAACGATACAGCTTCAACCCCATCCGTGGGGGCAAGTATGCCAACAAGCGCCATCTAGGTATTGCTGCTGGTATTGCTACCCAAATTCAGAACGATATCCTAGCGAGTGTGTTCGATCAGACACTAGATAAATATAGACACAACCCTACCGCTGCTAAGCCTACTGGGAAGGCTCGAAAGGAAAAGGCTAGGGATAACTCAGTAAAGCAGTTGCTACCTATCTGGGATGCTTGGGTAGATACGCTAAAACTTAGCCCAGAGACTAAAGCCGATCACTATGAAATGATCAGGCGCATGATCGTTAAGGCAGATGCCAAGGTAACAGAGGTCAACTGGCTTACAAATGCAACTATTGCCGCTAGCACGTTTAACAAGCGCTTAGGCTACCTCAAGTCTTGCGGTAAATGGGCTGTATCAGAAGGAAAAATTTCTGAGAACCTTTGAAAGAGTAAAACCAAGGAAAACCACCAAGAAAGAGATAAAACCCTTCACTTTAGAGGAAATACGGGCTATTCTCACAGCTTTTGAGGAAAGGTTTACGCATTATGCCCCGTTTGTCCGTTTTCTCTTTATGACTGGGGTTAGAACATCTGAGGCTATTGGGTTGTGCTGGAAACATATTGACTTTGATCAAGGGGCGATCGCTATTTGTGAGTCGTTATCCAAAGATAGAACGGGTAACGGCTACAAGAGGGTTAGAAAGTCCACCAAAACAGGCAATACGCGCTATCTAAGCCTAAGCCCTGAGTTGGCAGAGATGTTAAAGAGCATTCGACCCGCAAAGGCTAAGCCAGAGGATCTAGTTTTTCGGTCTGCTCTAGGTTGCGTCATTGATGCTGGCAACTTCCGAGAAGATTGGATCACGGTGCTAGACAGCCTTAAAATTCCCTACCGCAAGCCCTACACAACCCGCCATACGCTGTTAAGCCACGCTATTGAGCAAGGGATGCCAATCACCTCTGTTGCTTATATTGCAGGGCATTCAGACAGCCGCATGGTGATGCAGACCTATGGGCACATGATCAATCGCCCGGATCTTCCTGACCTAGGGCTAGAATCTTTATAGTTTCTTTATATTCAGCCTTGGGGGTTGACGGTCAAACGTTGCCCCTGAGGCTTGTTTTATGCGAATTATTGATACTTTGCTCAGGGTGTCTGAGGCTCGAAAGGGAATATAGTCTTCAGAAATTTGGCCCTCCCAAAATGCAAAGAATTAGCCTTTCTGAGCATGGCTTTTAGAGTTGTGCTCTCACCTCATCTGGCTTC
>JAAUUR010000414.1 GCA_012031045.1 Leptolyngbyaceae cyanobacterium SM2_5_2 | reverse complement strand
GCCACCAGCCACGTTGGCCCTGATTCAGCGGGCCGTGCTGCTAGTGGGTAGCCCTCGCCACCTCAGCTATTTCCCCAACGCCCAGGCAGAAACCTGGCCTCTGGACGACCTGAAACTGACGCTGGAGCGGCTGCACCAGTGGCTGGGAGCGTCACCGACGGGGATCGCGGTGGTGCTAACGTCTGGCGATCCCCTCCTCTTTTGGCTTGGGGCGGCTGTTGCTAGCCCATTTACCGCCGGAAAGTCTCACCTTTCATCCCCACGTGAGCGCTATGCAACTGGCGTTCAGTCGGCTGAGGCTACCCTGGCAGGGGCTACCCTGGTAAGTGCCCACGGCGCTCCGTCGATGAATTGCTCATCGCCCTGCGGCAAGGCGATGAGTTAATAGCGGTTTTGACAGACCCAACCCATACCCCAGCCGCCCTGGGCCAACTGATTCTGAGTTCAGATTTGCCCCAAACCTACCGCCTCTGGGTGTGCGAGAACCTGGGTAGTGATGCCGAAACCATCCATTCAACCACCCCTGAGGCCTTGGTGGGGCAAAGGTTTGCCGCTTTGAACGTTGTGGTGCTGCAACGCCTCCCCTTGCCAGCGCCAGTGCCCAACACCCTGCCCCGGCTGGGATTGCCCGATGCCGCCTTTGCCAGCTTTCGCGATCGTCCTGGCCTGATCACCAAGCGCGATATCCGGGTTCAAATTCTGGCCGATTTAGCCCTTCAGGATGGGCAAATCGTCTGGGATATTGGGGCGGGAACGGGTTCCGTCAGCATTGAGATAAGTCGCCTCTGCCCTGGGGCGCAGGTGTATGCCATCGAAAAAACTCTGGCGGGGCTGACCCTAATTGACGAAAACAAACGACGCTTTGGCACGGCTAACCTCTACCCAATCTATGGCCTTGCGCCCCAAGTGCTGGCTCCCCTGCCCGACCCAGACCGCATTTTCATCGGTGGCAGCGGCGGTCAACTCCCTGGCCTGTTGAGCGTCTGTGCTCAGCGGCTGCGCCCTGCCGGGCGAATCGTTCTGGCGCTGGCTACCCTAGAGCACCTTACCATTGTCTTCAGCTGGGTAAAGGCTACCAACCTTCACAGCAGCCTGGGTGGTTCAACACCCGTTGCTCCTGGGGCGGCCTGGTCGATGGGCCTGCGTCAGATTCAGATCCAACATTCAATATCGGTAGGTGCTCTAACCCGGTGGCAGCCCCTAACACCCATTACCCTGGTAACCCTGACCCAACCTCAACCTAACCTAGGCTAGAGGTGACCCACTGAGCATAACCCCACAGCCCAGCCCCCGTTAACAGCAGTAGCATCAGGGCGGCCAGGCCGGTAAGGGGCTGATCGGGTCTACCAGCTAGCCAGGTGGGAGCAGTTGGGACAGGCTGGGTGAAATTGAGCGTATCGCTAAGGGCGATGGCAAAAATCCAGCCAGCATGAAGCCCCCAGGCCAACCCCAGACTACCTCCCGTCACCCATCGGGCCAAGAGCAGCACCAGCCCCATCAGCCCTAGACCGGGTAGCTGGGCACCCCGGCCTGGCCATCCCACACCAAGTGAGAAACGGCAAAGATCAAACTGGCCACCAGCGCCATTGCCCCCCAAGGCAGGATAGCCAACAGCCCATTTACCAGCACGCCGCGAAATACTAACTCCTCGACCCAGCCAATCAATACCGTGATTGGCAGCAGCGCCAGCAAAGTCCGCCAATCTACAAGAGCGCTGGCTCGCTCAGCGGCTAGGGTTCGGCGGCGCCAACCTAGCGCCCACTGCCCACCAATCAGCAGGGCTACACCCAGGATGGCGATGGCAAAACCCCAGCCAGCCACCTGCCAAAACGGCCCATCCCAAACCACACCGTAGTCTGACCAGGAGCCGCGATCCCAATGGCGACGATAAAGTTCAACCACCAGCGGGGCTATTAAGTACAGAGGCAGCAGGAGCGGTAGTTTATGCTCAGGCTTGATTGGGTAACGCCACGGGATTTTTCCCAGCCAGAACAATCCACCGGCCAAGGGAAGCCATAGCGAGAACCACCCTAAAAAAAAACGATTAAGCCAAGAGTTTCTGACATAAAAGAAAAATTACAGAGCACCGCCATGCCATTGCCTTAAACAGCATGCCGACTGCGATCAAAATGGGTGTGGTTATCTAACAAAACCAAACAGTTGGCCATCACCCCTGAGGATTAGCCAACTGCCATAGCGCTGACGCAATCATAACCTCTAGGGGAATAGCGTTAATGCCCAAGCCACTCAGCTCAATCAACCCTAGCTAAGCTAAATAGACAAGTCTCAGACTTAATCTTCCTCTGAACCCACATCAAGCTGCTTGAGGTGAATGTGCTTATAGCCTAGCTTGATTTCAAACTCATCACCCGACTTGAGGCCCATTTCCTGGGTATAGGTAGAACCGATCACGATTTGCCCGTTTTTGTGCACGCTAACTCGGTAGGTCGGCTCTCGCCCGCGCCCATCCTTACCGCTGTCGGGGTCGAGGTTAATGCCCTTAGCTTCTAGTAGCGCATCGTAGAAACCAGAGAGATTAACCTTGGCTTGGTTGTCTTTAGTCAGGGTATAGTAGCCACACTCTTTAGCGGTTTCGCGCTTAGTCAGGTGAGAGAGCTCTTTCACCTTTTGAAGTAATGCCTTGCCCGTCAAGGGGGTTGGTTTTTCTGCCATTGTCAGGGAAATTCCTTATGAGAAAGTACAGAGCCAAAACTAGCTCAGTTACTTGTGATTGCCGTGCTAAGAGGCTAGCAACGCAGCCACCGCCAGGTAATTGACAGCGGATGGCAGTGAATTTTACCTACCTATTCGCACTAAATTATTATAATCATGGGGTAGAAATCTGTCACCAGATAATTAGAAGTAATCAGTAGTTTTTTATCCACTTTCCACCTTACCTGTAGCCACTACAACGGATCATATCTATACCCAGAACAAAATCGCTAAGCAGTGGGATAGCACTCCATCGAGCTTAGCTAAAAGCGGGAAACAACCCCTTTCCACAGCTAAGCCCGGTGCCAACATGGTCAGATCCGAGAGGATTTGGGCTGGCAGCTGGCGTAGCACCATAACACATCAAAAAGCAGGCAGGGAAAAGTTTTTCCCTGCCTGCGAAGCGCTTATATCAGCTACCTACCGATGTTAGACCTGGTACATTAGCCCTCTCGTAATTGTTCAAGAACGCTTTGATCTTCCATCGTGGAGGCATCCCCCGTAATGGCTTCGCCGCTGGCTAAATTACGCAAAAAGCGACGGATAATTTTGCCAGAGCGAGTTTTAGGTAGCGCATCGGCAAATTTAATTTCGCCCGGTCGGGCAATAATCCCAATTTCTTTGACAACGTGGTCTTTAAGCTCTTGTTTAAGGGCCTCGCTGGCAGAATACTGGCTTTCTAGGGTGACAAAGGCAAAGATATCTTCCCCCTTTAATTTCGTCTTTGCGGCCCACTACAGCTGCCTCGGCGACGGCGGGGTGAGAAACCAGGGCAGATTCAATTTCCATTGTGCCTAGCCGGTGTCCAGACACACTAATCACATCGTCTACCCGACCCATCACCCAAAATAACCATCCTCATCTTTGCGGGCTCCATCGCCAGCAAAATAGAGATACTGCCCCCCCTTGGGAGGAATGTGCTCCCAGTAGGTGCGGCGGTAGCGTTCGTCGTTGCCGTAGACGGTGCGCATCATGCTGGGCCAGGGGTGCTTGATCACCAGATAGCCGCCTTCATTGGGGGCTACCGGGTTCCCCTCTAAATCCACCACGTCAGCCAGAATGCCGGGAAATGGCAGGGTGGCTGAACCGGGCTTCGTCGCGATCGCCCCTGGCAGCGGAGTGATCATAAAGCCCCCGGTTTCCGTTTGCCACCAGGTATCAACAATCGGGCAGCGCTCGCCGCCAATTACCGAGTGATACCACATCCAGGCTTCGGGGTTGATGGGTTCACCCACTGTGCCCAGCAGCCGTAGGGAGGAGAGGTCGCGGGCCTTGGGCAACTGATCGCCCATTTTAATAAAGGCGCGAATAGCGGTAGGGGCCGTGTAGAAAATGGTTACCCCATACTTTTCAATCACATCCCAAAAACAACCGGGGTTGGAGGGGCGGGGCACGCCTTCGTACATGAGGCTAGTGGCCCCGTTAGAGAGCGGGCTGTAGACAATGTAGCTGTGGCCGGTAATCCAACCAACATCGGCAGTACACCAGTAGACATCGGTGTCCTTGATGTCAAAGGCCCATTTAAAGGTCACGTGGGTGTAAAGGTTATAGCCACCCGTCGTATGCACCACGCCCTTTGGCTTCCCTGTGGTACCGCTGGTGTAAAGGATAAATAGCATATCCTCAGCATCCATTTCCTCAGCGGGGCAATGGGCTGAGGCCGTGGCCTGCAACTCGTGCCACCAGTGATCTCGCTCTGGCACCATGGTGATCTCGGCCTTGGTGCGCTGCACAACCAGCACGTTTTCCACGCTGGGTACGCCATTACCAGCCAGGGCGGTATCTACGGCCGAGCCTTAAGGGGGATTACCTTATCCT
>JAAUUR010000413.1 GCA_012031045.1 Leptolyngbyaceae cyanobacterium SM2_5_2 | reverse complement strand
TGGGTTGGCTGTCTTCCGCATTTTCCTGACCTTGCACCATGCGTATTTCACTCAACTGGCTGAATGACCTGGTTAATGTGCAGCTCACTCCAGAGGCGCTGGCCGATGCCCTGACCATGGCCGGGTTTGAGGTAGAAGACATCGAAGACCGACGTACCTGGGCCGATGGCGTGGTGGTCGGTCGGGTGGTGGAACGCAGCCCTCACCCCGATGCCGATAAACTTAGCGTTTGCCGCGTGGATATTGGCACAGAGGACGAGTCCACCATTGTCTGCGGGGCGGCCAATGTGCGCTCCGGCATTTACGTGGCGGTGGCCACGGTGGATACCTACCTGCCCAAGGTCGATCTCACCATCAAAGCCCGGCAACTGCGGGGGGTGCCCTCAGCCGGGATGATCTGTTCCTTAGCGGAACTGGGGCTGGAGAAAGACTCTGAGGGGATTCACATCTTTTCTGATGAGACCCTGGAACTGGGGCAGGATGTGCGTCCCCTGCTGGGTCTGGATGACGTAATTCTCGATGTCACCTCCACGGCTAACCGAGCCGACGCCCTCAGCATGGTGGGCATTGCCCGGGAAGTGGCGGCGATTACCGGGGCACCCCTCCACCTACCCCCGACAGAGCTGCCTGCCTTTAAGCCCAGCGGCACGGCCCCAGAGATTGTGCTAACCGATGAGAAAGCCTGCCCGATCTACATCGGCACCGTTCTAGAGGGGATTACCCTTGGCCCTTCCCCCCCTTTGGCTTCAGCAGCGGCTTCAGGCGGTGGGAATACGCCCGATCAACAACGTGGTGGACATCACCAATTATGTGTTGCTGGAATGGGGGCAGCCGCTCCACGCCTTTGATCGCGATCGCTTGCTGACGATTGGCGATAGCAAATCCCTAGCGCTGGGTGTGCGCTTTGCCAATGCAGCGGAAACCCTAATTACCCTGGATAGCCAGGAGCGTCAGCTAGCCCCCGAAACCCTATTGATTACCGCCAACGACCAAGCCGTTGCTCTGGCCGGGGTGATGGGTGGCGAAGCCACGGAGGTCTACGCGGGCACCCAGGCCGTTATGCTAGAAGCCGCCTACTTTGACGCGGCGGTGATTCGGCGCTCGGCCCGCAGCCAGGGACTCCGCACCGAAGCATCGGCCCGCTACGAGCGAGGGGTGAACCCGGCGGAACTGCAACTGGCCTGCAACCGAGCCTTGAATTTGTTGATTGAGTTAACTGGGGCTAAGGTGGTGGCTCAAACCGTGGGCGCAACGGCTTTGGGAGAGGTGATCCCTGAACGGGTGCTGGAACTACGGCTGGCGCGGGTACATCAACTGCTGGGGCCGGTGGTTAACCAGGCCGAGGCACCCAGCCAAATTCCTGCGGATACCGTCAAACAGCTCCTAGAAACCCTGGGTTGTGAGGTAACTCCTACCGCCCAGCCAGAGATTTGGTCGGTCAAAGTGCCGCCCTATCGCTATCGCGACCTGGAGCGGGAGGTTGACCTGATCGAAGAAGTAGCCCGCCTCTACGGCTACAACTACTTTGCTGATACCTTGCCCCAGAAGGCGGTGGGGGGTTATCTCTCTCTGGAAACGGCCCTGGCCCGGCGGGTGCGGGAAGCGTTTCGGGGGGCCGGGTTGACGGAATTGCTGCACTATTCACTTACCAAGCCCACTAGTGATCGCCAGGTGGTGCTGGCTAACCCCCTCTTCCCGGAATACTCGGCCCTGCGGCAAGACCTGATTGATGGCCTGATCGACGCCTACGAATTCAACCTTAATCAAGGCAATGGCCCCCTCAACGGCTTCGAACTGGGTCACATCTTTTGGACGGATGACCAGGGCATCCACGAAGCCGAGGCCGTAGGGGGAATTATTGGGGGCGATCGCCGCTCTAGCCGCTGGGTGAGCAGTGGGCAAGAGCAGCCGCTTACCTGGTATGAAGCTAAGGGTGTGCTAGAAGCGGTGTTCCAACGTCTGGGACTGGCAGTAGACTATCGCGCTGATCATGCCGACCCTCGCTTCCACCCAGGCTGCACGGCTTCGCTGTGGGTGCGGGGACGGCTGGAGTTGGGGCGCTTTGGCCAGTTGCACCCGCAAGTACGTCAGCAGCGAGGATTACCGGCAGCCGTCTATCTCTTCCAGCTCAACTGGTCGGCGTTGGAGACCTGCCTGGTGCCGGTGCTGCAAAAGTCCGTTAAGTTTGCCGCCTACTCGACCTTCCCCCCCCAGCGGTCGCGACCTGGCCTTCTACGCCCCTCTGGAGGTCACTGTGGCTGACCTGGAAACCGCCATTCGCAAAGCTGGCAGCAAACTGCTAGAATCCGTCGCTTTTTTCGACGAGTACCGGGGATGAGTCTCGTCCCTGCCGGGCAGCGCAGCCTCGCCTTTCGTCTGGTCTACCGCTCCGCCGACCAAACCCTCACAGATGACACGGTTGAGCCAGTTCACCAAAAGGTGCGAGCGGCTCTAGAAAAGCAGTTTGGCGTTACTCTACGGAGCTAAGCGGGATCGGAGCACGGCTGGATTTTCCTGGGAGGCTGGGCTGATCACCTACTCAACCTCCCGGTTCCAGGCTATGGCCGCCTTCCCGCTTGTGCCCGCTCAGTTGCGGTGGTTATTGGCAAAGCTAATCCGGGTACCGGCCCAGTTGAGCTTGTTACGCAGAGTGCCGTAGTAGGAGTAATCCTGCCGCAGGATGATGAACTGGCTCATCGCGTCTGCAATGCGCACGTCTACCCGCTGCCCTGGCCAAATGGCGGTGCCCAGAACGCCATCGGTCCACAGTTTGGTGCTCAGGTCTGGGTCGGCCAGGGGCCACACGCTCACGACCGAACCGGGCGGTAACACAATCGGGCGGCTAGACAGGCTGAGCGGACAGATCGGCGTGACCACAATGGCATCCATACCGGGGTGGATAATTGGCCCCCCAGCGGCTACGGTATAGCCAGTGGAGCCGGTCGGGGTGCTGATCAGCAAGCCATCCCCCTGATATTGATCGACCACCTCGCCATCAATTTCCATTTCCAAAATGGAGGTGATCATGCGGTCGGGGGAGGCGGGTTTGATGGCCATTTCATTTAGGGCCAGAAAGGAATCGCTCATGGGCTCCAGATTCGAGCGCCCGCCCTGAAACACTTGGGCCTGGAGCATCATGCGCCGCTGCACAGCAAAGCGATCGTGCAGCAGCCGCTCCCACACAGCCTGGGTATCATCCATTTGTTCGGAGGTTTCGGTTAAAAAACCGAGATGCCCACCAATGTTGACGGCCAAAATGGGAATGCCCTCTGGAGCCAAGTGACGAGCCGCTGTTAGCGCCGTGCCATCCCCCCCAAACACAATGGCCAGGTCAATGGGGTGGCTCACCGAGGCCAGAAAGACCGGATAGGGGTTATCTTTAGGGCCGCTGGGGCCTCGCAAAACCTGACTGCCCAAAGCTTCTAGCTCGTGGGCGCACTTTTCGGCCCACTGCTGGCTAAGGCGATTACCGGCCTTATGAACAATAATGACTTGCTTAAGTTGCACAACGATGGGGCACAACCCTGTGCCAAAACATTAAGGATTTAAATCTTTAAATACACGTGTAGAGAGAGCATCGGCTGCCCCCTCCACACTTCAGCAAAACTTTAGCCTATTCCCTGCCGATGTGCCACCTCTAGGGAGCCGCTGGGAACTACCACTTCAACAGGTTAAATTGCTCCATGTCTACGGTGTCGCGGTTGCGGTAGATAGACAGCACAATCGCCAGACCCACGGCGGCCTCTGCTGCGGCAATGCTGATCACAAATACCGCAAAGACCTGGCCTTTAACCCCAACCGGATCGAGATAGTTGGAGAAAGCCATCAGGTTGAGGTTGACGGCATTCAGCATCAGTTCAATGGACATCAAGACTCGAATGACGTTACGGCTGGTGACTAACCCGTAAACACCAATGCAGAACAAAGCCGCCGCGACTAGTAGAAAATAATCAAGTTGCATAGGGGTGAGGATGTAAACGGCACTAGGAGTCAGTTAAGTCGCTCAGGGAAGCCGACAGCGAGGATACCAGCTCGCGTGGGCGTTCGGGCAGTTGCAGCGCCTCACTTTCGGGCTCCCCAGGAGCAACATCGGGAATCAGTTCTCGGCGGGCCAGAACAATGGCCCCAATCAGCGCAATCAGCAGCAACACAGACGCTAGCTCAAAGGGCAACAGATAGTCCGAGAAAAAGTGCTTGCCAATCTCCACAATGGCCAACTCTCCAACCGGCACCAGGCTTGAAACCGCCCAGGGGGTGTTGATAACCGAGGCTGCCAACAAAGCAAACAAACCAACACACACCGCCGCTGTTGCGGCCTTGCTGAGCCAGGCCCGCTTAACCGGCAAAAAGGCTTGGCGCTTGTTGACCAGCATAATCCCAAACAAAATCAGCACGTTGACCGCACCGACGTAGACTAACACCTGAGCAGCGGCCACAAACCCAGCATTGAGCAGGATATACATGCCAGCTATGCTGATAAACACACCGCCCAGCAAAAGGCAGAGTAAACGATTGTTTTCCAGCCAGCACCACG
>JAAUUR010000412.1 GCA_012031045.1 Leptolyngbyaceae cyanobacterium SM2_5_2 | reverse complement strand
AGCCTGGGAGCGGGTACGCCAGCTTCAGCAGGAAGATGCGACTGTGCGCTCTGGCGTATTTGCAACTAACCGAGGTGGCGCGCTAGTCCGCATCGAAGGACTGCGTGGGTTTATCCCCGGTTCTCACATCAGCACCCGCAAACCCAAGGAAGATCTGGTGGGTGAAGACCTGCCCCTGAAGTTTTTAGAGGTAGATGAAGAGCGAAACCGACTGGTGCTCAGCCACCGTCGCGCCCTGGTTGAGCGCAAGATGAATGGGTTACAGGTAGGCGAAGTAGTAGTCGGCGCAGTCCGTGGCCTCAAGCCCTACGGCGCCTTTATCGACATTGGCGGCGTTAGCGGTCTGCTGCACATCTCTGAGATTTCCCACGACCACATCGACACCCCCCATAGCGTCCTCAACGTCAACGATGAAATCAAGGTCATGATCATTGACCTAGATGCAGAACGGGGCCGCATCTCCCTGTCTACCAAGCAGCTTGAGCCCGAACCCGGTGACATGGTGAAGAACCCCGATCTGGTTTACGACAAGGCCGAGGAAATGGCCGCTAAGTACCGTGAGCAAATGCGCAAGCAAGCGGCTGAAAAAGAAGCCGCCCTTAACGGGGCCGGATCTGACGCCTACGATGACGAGGAAGTTGCTCTGGCCGTTGACTAGTCTCTACTGCCAGAATTGCCGCCTGCCCAACCTTGAGGCCATCGTCTTTGATAAAGACGGTACCCTGGCTGATGCTTCTAGGTTTTTAGAGAAATTGGCCTGGCTGCGTGTTCAGCGTTGTTTAGAGGCGGTTCAGCTCCAGTTTGGCTCGGTTACGGCTGACCTAGGGGAGTTGCTACTAGTTAGCTTTGGCGTGAATTCAGTCGGGTTAGATCCCGATGGGCTAATGGCCGTGGGTACAGGCCAAGCCAATCAGCAAGCCGCTGTAGCGGCTTTCGTGCAGGCTGGCTACCCGGCTGATCCGGTGTCAGAATTAGTGTCCGCCGCATTTGCCGAAGCCGCCACTGCCCTTAAACCCAAGGCCGCCTTCACCCCACCCTTTGCCGGAACTGTGGCCGTACTGTCAAAACTGGCGGTTAGTTCCCTGCGGGTGGGGGTTTTATCGTCGGATAGTTCCGTTCATTTAGAGGAATTTTTGACCTATTACCGGTTACAACCCTGGATAGATGGCTGGCAGGGGACTGATGGGGATGATCCGGCTAAGCCAGACCCTACTTTGCTATACCGGCTGTGTGAGCGGCTCAAAGTCAGAGTTGCCAACACCGTTGTAATTGGGGATAGCTGGGCCGATCTACAGTGGCTGAAAACGCCGGTGCTGCTGGCTTTATCGCCGTATCGGGAAACTGGGGACGGCCACCCGTAGCTGGCGCTGATCTAATTTTGACCACCTGGGATGATCTAACTATTGACGAGAGCTAGTCGTTTTCCCATGAAACTAGGGATAAATGCGGTAGTCTGTGATATGAGCTGAATCTTGAATTCCTAGCCCATACCCCGAACCCCAGCTCCTTTGGTTGGATTACTGGTTGGCCATGTCTCTGTGCTGGCCACCACAGCTGGGTTCCCCTGAGGGGTAAAGTGCTGAACTTGACTTTAAAGAAAAGAGGGTCGGTCATTGTCTAAACGTTATCTATTCACGTCGGAGTCGGTTACTGAGGGACATCCTGACAAAATCTGCGACCAAATCTCAGATACCATTCTTGACGAGCTATTGACTCAGGATCCCCACAGTCGGGTGGCGGCTGAAGTCGTAGTGAATACCGGGCTAGTGTTGATTACGGGAGAAATCTCCTCCCAGGCTACGGTGAATTATGCCCAGCTAGTCCGGCGCAAAATTCAGGAGATTGGCTACATCGACCCTACTAACAATGGCTTCTCCGCCGACAGTTGCGCGGTTATGGTTACCCTGGATGAGCAGTCCCGCGATATTGCCCAAGGAGTTGACCAAGCCCAGGAAACCCGCGCCGCCTCCAGTGACGAAGCCTTTGACGCGATTGGTGCTGGCGATCAGGGCATTATGTTTGGCTTTGCCTGCAATGAAACCCCAGAACTCATGCCCCTGCCCATTAGCCTGGCGCACCGCATCGCGCGGCAACTGGCAACCGTGCGCAAAACTGGGCAACTGCCCTACCTGCGTCCCGATGGTAAAACTCAGGTAACTGTAGCCTACGAAGAGGGTAAGCCTGTGGGTATCGACACCATTTTGGTGTCTACCCAGCACACTGCCACCATTGGTCTCATTACCGATGAAGCCGCCGTGCAGGAGAAAATCAAGGCTGACCTATGGGATCAGGTCGTTCTGCCTGTATTTGGAGATTTAACCATCAAGCCTGACGTGACAACTCGCTTTTTAGTTAACCCTACCGGCAAGTTTGTCATTGGTGGGCCCCAGGGAGACTCTGGGCTAACCGGACGTAAAATTATTGTGGACACCTACGGTGGCTATTCTCGCCACGGTGGCGGTGCCTTTTCGGGCAAAGATCCGACTAAGGTTGACCGCAGCGCTGCCTATGCCTGCCGCCACGTGGCCAAAAACATCGTCGTCGCCGGGTTGGCTGATAAGTGTGAGGTGCAGTTGAGCTATGCCATCGGCGTAGCCCGACCGGTCAGCATCTACGTCGAAACTTTTGGTACCGGCAAGATCAGCGAAGACCGCCTGCTGGAACTAGTGAAGGCTAATTTTGAGCTGCGTCCAGCAGGTATCATCGCGGCCTTTGACCTCCAGCGGTTACCGCAGCAGCGGGGCGGGCGCTTCTATCAAGACGTAGCCGCCTACGGCCACTTTGGCCGCTCCGATCTGGATCTGCCCTGGGAAGCTACGGACAAAGCTGAAATTCTGGCCAGGTCTGCCGATCAGTTGTTTGCGGTGCCAAGCTAGGGTCGTCTATGCTGTCTTGGGCGTTCAAGGAATGGGATGTTGCCATTACCGCCCTGCTCCGGGGAGATACCGTGCTCCTGTTACGCAAAGGCGGCATTCGCGAACAACAGGGGCAATTTACGGTGGCGGCCCACCAAGCTCTGTTACTGCCTACCTTTGAACATCAGGACGCCACCGTACTCAAGCCTGCATACCAACCCTTAATAGTTGACCCGGCAGCGACCAACTCCAGCGATATCGTCTGTTTCCACGGTTGGGCTGAAATTACCCAGGTCATGGCTGTGCCCTCAGCGGCGGCGGCCATGGCCTTGCTTCCCTATCTGATTTGGAATCAGCGATTTATTGAAGAGCGCCTACGCTGGCAGCCAGATCGCCCCCTGTACGGTCTGCTGCTACGGGCCTACCGCATGGCAATCCCGCTGACGCTGCCTCGCCATGCGGGTTATCGAGGTTGCCGGTCGTGGGTGGAATTAGGCCAGATGGTGGAGGGAGACGCCAGTACCCCGGCGATGACCGAGGCCGTTTACCAGAGCCAGGTTGAGGCGATTCTAGCGGCAGTGTCCTAGATTCTAAGCCTAGCGGCTAGTTTGAATTAGCGCAGGCTTAAATCATCCCTTCCAAAGCCGTTTGCAAATCGGCGGTAAGCTGAGCGATCGCCTGCTTGCGGTTAGCCTGGTAAGTGGGCCAGCGATCGCTCACCGAAATTGGCTCACCCACCGTCACCACCGCGACCTGTGGCCCTAGTTTTGGCCGGGGGTAGGGGTTTTCGCCTTCAATCAAACACACGATATCCCGCAAAATCAGCAGGGTTTCAGCAAAGCGTTCGGCGGTGGGGCGCTCCCTCACATACTGGCCGGTGACCGCAACAAAGTTTTCGACCAGCCGCATGTGCCACATTCTCAGGTCAGCTTCCTCAGCTTCGCGGTCAGCCAAACCCCGCGCCACGGTGGATACGGGTTGCTCAGTGGCCAGATCTTGCCGAAAAATGCGCTCCCAGCCAGCCTGTTCAATTCTGCGGCAGCGGTCGATGGCATTGCCCCTGGGCGGCAGTTGAAAGTAGGTTTCCGCCACCTGCAAGGCTGCATTACGCAGCGTTTCTAGCCGCTCGCCCAGATCCGTATCAACGGCACCCGTCTGGATTGTGCCCTCCGACAGCAACGGCATCTGGTAAACCCGATGGTAGTACGCCTCCATCACCGATAGCAGATGTTCTCCCAGAATGAGCAGGCGCTGATACCGGCGTTGCATGGCTGGGTCAGTTTGCCAATTTGGTTCTAAATCCGTGGCCGTTGGTAACGGGGAAGCGAGATGGTTGGTTGGTAGGAGATTGGCATCGAGACCGCTCTCTACCTCCAGGCGTTCTAGCCAACGGTCGATCTGCGGCCAGGGCGGGGTGGGGTAGGTGTAGGTAATCCCCAGGGGCAATAGCGTAACGGCTTCAGGGCGAACATTCAGCGCACGCATTATCGTAGCGGTGTGATCGCCCAGGCGGCTAAGAACGCGTTTCCAGGCTTCGCTCAACCCGGGGGCTACCGGCGGGGACGTAGTGATTCAGTTGTTGATAGTCGACCACGCTACGATCCCGACTGGACAGCAGGCAACACGAAGCGCAACACGCGCGCAGATGTCCGATCAAACAACCCAGACGCCGCCGTCGGG
>JAAUUR010000411.1 GCA_012031045.1 Leptolyngbyaceae cyanobacterium SM2_5_2 | reverse complement strand
CCGGTGGATATTGCCCGTCAGGGTGTAGAACGGGCCAGGGCTGAAGGGGTAGACACCGTCATCGTTGATACGGCGGGACGATTGCAAATTGACCCCAAAATGATGGCTGAACTGGCTGATATCAAAGCTGCCATTCGGCCTGACGAGGTGCTGCTGGTGGTAGACGCTATGACTGGCCAGGAAGCCGCTAACCTCACGCGCACCTTCCACGAGCAAATTGGCATTACCGGTGCTATTCTCACCAAAATGGATGGCGATGCCCGGGGCGGGGCGGCGCTGTCAGTGCGGCAAATTTCGGGCCAGCCGATCAAGTTTGTGGGGGTGGGGGAAAAGGTCGAAGCCCTACAACCCTTTTATCCAGATCGCATGGCTTCCCGTATTCTGGGCATGGGGGATGTGCTCACCCTGGTAGAAAAAGCTCAGGAAGCCGTTGACGTTGCCGATGCTGAAAAACTCCAGCGTAAGATTCTGGAAGCCGAATTTGACTTTGATGACTTCCTCAAGCAAATGCGGTTTATGAAAAGCATGGGCTCGCTAGGCAGCATCATGAAGCTGATTCCTGGCATGGGCAAGCAAATTTCAGGCGAAATGCTAGAACAGGGCGAGGTACAGCTCAAGCGCTGCGAAGCCATGATCAACTCGATGACCAAGGAAGAACGCAAAAATCCCAATCTCCTCTCTAGCTCACCCAGCCGCCGCCGCCGCATTGCCGCCGGTTCCGGCCACCAAGAAAAAGATGTGGGTAAGCTGGTGAGCGATTTTACCAAGATGAGATCGCTGATGCAGCAAATGGGGCGTGGCGGCGGCCTACCCGGCATGGGTGGTGGCTTTCCAGGTATGGGGGGAGGCATGCCCGGTATGGGGGGTGGTATGCCTGGGCTCCCCGCTATGGGCGGTGCTCGCCCTGGCTTTCGGGCTCCCAGCTCTAAGAAGCAGAAAAAGCAAAAGAAGAAAAAAGGATTTGGCCAATTGTAATAGCCGGTGCTTACTTTTGGCCGTCTAATTTCTCCGCTTCCTCTAGGGCCAGGGCTTTATTGGCCGCGTAGGCGGCAATTCTATCCTGGGCGATCGCGTAGCGCCCATCCTCCGGTGGCACCTCAGCCATTAGATCCGAGGCCCGCTGCCAGCGCAGGGCTAGATCTAGCCATTCCCCTGTGGTAGTGGCTAATTTTCCATCCTCTACCGACTGCTGAGCAATCCGCACCGCCAGTACAAAAGGATCTTGATCGGGCGAAACCGCTGGGGTCGGTGTAGCTGCCGTGGGCTCTGAGGCCGTTGGCCCGGAGCGAGCCCCTAAACTCCCCTTCAGCCAGTCTTTGGTAGCCCATCCTACCATCAGCAGCAGCAGCACCAAGCTGGCACCTCCCAACAGACCACGCCAAAAGGCTGACTGACTGGTAGGTTGCCTCTTCGGCAGGTCATCTAAGAAAGGATTGCGCTGTCGAGGCGCTCGCAAATCTTGCCAGAACCGCACAACAGGATTGGGGCGTTTCAAAATTACGGGTTCAGACCAGAGCAAGCTATTTTCGGGGTCACGCTTAATTTCATCCAGCCAGAGCAATTGCTGTTCTTGTACAATTCGGCTGTTAATGTTGACTTTAGTGATCCCTTTTGGGCTAATGGTTTCTAAAACCTTGCGCACCTCTTCCACCAGTGAAGCCTGGGGTAGTTGATCGGCCGTAGGTGCTTCAACTAGTAATTGCAACACTCCACTATCTTGCACAGCCCGAGTCCGGATGCCATCTTCAGCAAAGTGCTCATTTAAAAGCTGGATAATGGCGGCAATACTCCCCTGGCGGGCCTGCAAATCGATGTCGTTAATGGTTGAATTCATAGTTAAAAAGAACTGCCACTGTAACCATCGGCAGCCAAGCTACGGGGCTGTCCATAGGGTCTCAAAATTATATCAAGCCTGGCCAAAGCGGGATCACTCTAGCCCTCAGAAACGATACTTAGCGGGCAACCAAAGCCGCTTCAGCATGACTAAACCAGCCCCTGGCTAAACAGGGGCTGGCTATGGCTAGGTTAGCCACTCTGGCGCTACCGTTCTGGCTACAGGAGGGGCTTAAACCGCTCTTCTGACCCCAATTGCTTGACCGCCTTTTTAATGTCTTGGGTGCGGTCTTTATGCACTACCAGGGTTGCCTTACCATCTCGCACAATCACAACATCCTTGAGGCCAATGGTTACCACTACTTCGTCAGAGTCCGTCGCATAGACGATGCTACCTTCAGTATCCAAGGCTACGTGAGTCGCCAGATCTACATTGGGTTCATCTGGTTGCTTGAGTAAGCGTTCAACGGCGTTCCAGTCTCCCAAATCATCCCAGCCAAAGGCCACTGGCATCACGTAGGCGCGGTTGGTGTGCTCCATTACCGCATAGTCGATACTCAGCTTTTCTAAGTTGGCATAGGCGGCTACCCCCTGTTCCAGAATTGGGGTCATTAAAGCTGGGGCATGGGTCTTGAGCTCATCCAGCATGACCCACGCTGGAAACACAAACATACCGCTGTTCCAGCTAAAGCGGCCACTCTCAATAAACGCCTGGGCCGTTGTGGCATCAGGCTTTTCCGTAAACCGGCTGACCCGGTAAGCGTTCAGGTTGTAGTAAGTGCCAGTGGCATCCCCCTGCTCAATGTAGCCGTAGCCCGTTGCAGCATAACTGGGGGTAATTCCTAGGGTGGCAATGGCATCTTGGCCAGTGGCTAAATCGGCGGCGGCGCGCAAGGTTTCACAGAAAGCCGCCTCATCGGCAATCCAGTGGTCAGCAGGGAAAAACCCCACCACAGCCTCATCGCCGTGGCGCTTGGCAACTTCCAGAGTGCCCCAAGCCACCGCTGGGGCCGTATCGCGACCCACTGGCTCAATCAACAGGTTAGCCTCGGGTAGTTCGGGCAATTGTTCACGGACTTTGTCAGCTAAGTAGGCAGCGGTGATGACCCACAATGAATCCCAGCCACCCGCCAGGTTTAGAAGACGGTCAGCCGTGGCTTGAAGAAGGCTGCGCTCGCTCCCATCCAAACAGAGAAACTGCTTAGGATGCCCTAACCGGCTGACTGGCCAGAAGCGTTCGCCCTTTCCCCCCGCCAGAATAATTGGAATTAAGGTAGCCATAATGGTGATGTCCTAGGATTTACCTATAACTTTTTGATTAATGCCCCAATCCTAACTTCAGGCAGATAACACGAGGGCAGAATTAGCTTAATATTGATTAACACATTAACTTGATACGAAGTTTTGCCCCTGCCACATGAATTTGTGTCTGAGCGTCCCTGCAGCGGTTGATCGGTAGAGAGTAAGGTTAACCAAGATTCGTCTAAGTAAGGTGGTGAAGAGTGACCTCGACAAACCAGGCATCTACCGATGCATCCTCTGGGTACGCTGAGCAGGCCAATCAAGGTGCCCCTGCTGAGAGTCCGTCCGATAGCAAGATGGCTCGTACCGACGTTGATTTATTGACCAGCGCAGAGGTTCACCACACCGCCAGGCCTGATACTCCCGCCAGTGATTGGTCTACGGTAGAATCCAATTTATGCTTGGCTCAGTCGCTTAGTCGTCCTTTGGGGCGCGCTCTGAGGGTGTTTTTGTGGAGTGGTCTGTTTTTGGGCACGGCTACGGTGTCAGCCCTGATCGGCGCCGGCGTAGCCCTGACGGTGCCGCTGCCTGAGTTTGTTGGTGGAGAATCAAGTCAATCTACAGGCATTGGTGATCTGTGGAAGTCAGGCTTTCGCTACCAGGTTACTCGCCCGGTGAACATTTTGGTCATGGGTATTGATGAGGTGCTAGACGCCCCCGAACAATCCGATGCGATTTTTGCGGGACGTACTGACACTCTGTTGTTGGTTCGCATTAATCCTGAAGATAAAACCCTGCGGGTGATGTCTATACCCCGCGATACGCGGGTTCAAATCCCTGGCTATGGCATGGCCAAAATTAACCAGGCCAACGTCGAGGGTGGGCCAGAACTAGTCGCCCAGACCATTACTGATAACCTAGGCAATGTCCAAATTGACCGCTACATTCGGGTCAATACTACTGCCTTCCAAGAAATTGTGGACTTGATTGGCGGCATTGAGGTCGAAGTTCCCCAGCGGATGCAGTACACAGACCAAACTCAGGGGCTCTACATTGACTTGTACCCTGGTTGGCAAACCCTCAACGGTGACCAAGCTGAACAATTTGCCCGTTTTCGCAGCGACGATGGCGATATTGGTCGGGTGCAGCGTCAGCAGGTTTTGCTGAGGGCTTTTCGCGAACGATTGACCAATCCTACGGTGGTACCCAAACTGCCCCAAGCTATTCGGGTAGTACAACGCTATATTGATACGAATTTGACCCTAGAAGAAATGTTGGCGTTGGCTAACTTTGGCTTGCAAATTGAGTCCGACAATCTCCAAATGGTCATGTTGCCGGGCCGATCGAGCGGAGCAACGGAGTACGATGCTAGCTACTGGTTACCCGACTGGGAAGCCTCAGCGACGAGTTTTGCAAGACTTTTTCCAAACGAATTCCGTTGGTGTCTATGCAGATAATGACG
>JAAUUR010000410.1 GCA_012031045.1 Leptolyngbyaceae cyanobacterium SM2_5_2 | reverse complement strand
GCTGGCTCGTAAATATGTTTGTGAATGGGGCATGAGCGATGAAATGGAAGATCTGCTTGCCCTCGGCATTATTTTGCTCACCTATGCCCTTACCGAAGTCGTCAACGGCTATGGGTTTTTGGCGGTATTTGTGGCCGGATGCGTGGTGCAACGGGTAGGGCGGTATCCAGAGCAGCGGCGATCGCAGCTCCAGTTCATCACCCAAATTGAAAAGCTGCTGGAAGTCGGGGCCATTGTGCTGCTGGGGTCGCTATTGCGGGTAGAGCAAGGGCTGGGCTTTGCCCCCCAGGCTCTGCTGGTTGCCGGATTGCTGCTGTTTATAATTCGCCCCCTGGGGGCCTGGTTCAGCACCCTGGGCATGGGGCTACACCCCAGCACGCGGCTGCTGTTTGGCTGGTTTGGTATTCGCGGCATTGGCTCAATTTACTACCTCTCCTACGCCGTCAGCGATGGCTTGCCCGATGGCCTGACCGCCGAGCTCCGCTGGATTACCTACCTGACCGTAGTGGTGTCAATTGTGCTCCACGGCACTAGCGCCCGCCCGCTAATGAACTGGCACGAAAGGCACGTCGGCCACGATCGCATTCGCCCAGATGCAGCTCTGTAGGAACGCCGAGCCTTTGCATTCAGAACTACGTTTCCTCATTGGCGATTCATCTCCTCCTGCCAAAACCAGACCTCCTGAACCCCTAAACCTGCATAAACCTTCAGCTTGTTGATGCCGCCGCCGGTGATAACGATTTCTACGGCAATGTCGGGCACCTCATGGAGTTCCCTCAGACAATAGCATTCATCCGGCTCCAGGCCACGGGCCGCCGCTTCTTTACGGAAGGTAGCGGAGCCATAGCCATTCAGGTCTAGGTCAAGTTCTTCGGCAAAAGCTTCAATCAGGCGGGCCAAGATAGTTTTAAGGCGCTCGTGCTCGGGGGAGGTGGTCATCAGTTTAAGGGTGCCTTCCAGGTAAGTCATCCGCAGGGCTGGGAACTGGTTCGTAAAGAGGGTCACCAGGGCATCGTATTGCTGCCAGGTGACCCCTTCCAGCACCAGACGCTGTTCATCCGCCGGGAGTGAATTAGAAAGACTGAGTAAGGATGTTGCCATAGCTTTTCTCTGTCACTATAAACGGGTAGCTGCCAAAGTAATTGGCATCTAATACCCATGATTAAAGCCTACTACCCATGATTAAAGCCTACGCCGCCCACGAACCAGGGGGAACCCTGAAGCCTTTTGAGTATGATCCGGGCGAACTACAGCCTGACCAGGTTGAAATCGACGTGGAGTACTGCGGCATCTGCCACAGCGACCTAAGCATGCTCGACAATGATTGGGGCATGACCACCTATCCCTTTGTGCCCGGCCACGAGGTCGCGGGCACCGTCGCCGCCCTGGGGGATCAGGTCAAAAGGCTTGAGCCTGGGCCAACGGGTGGGTCTGGGCTGGATGGCCCGCTCCTGTATGCACTGCGAATGGTGCCTTTCGGGAGATCATAACCTTTGCGCCCAGGCCCAGCGGGCACTAGTTGTTGGTCGCCATGGCGGTTTTGCCGATAAAGTCCGGGCTCACTTTGCCTGGGTAGTACCCCTGCCAGAGGGAGTGCCCAGCGCCACCGCTGGCCCTCTGTTTTGCGGCGGCGTAACGGTGTTTAACCCGATTCTTCAGCTAGGCATTAAGCCTACCGACCGGGTTGGGGTAATTGGCATTGGCGGCCTTGGCCACATGGCCCTGAGTTTCCTCCACGCCTGGGGCTGCGATGTGACGGCGTTCACCTCTAGCCCCGATAAAGAAGCCGAAGCGCGGGAGTTAGGGGCGAATCATGTGGTGATTTCCACCGATTCTGAAGCTCTAAAGGCCGTGGCCAATAGCTTTAACGTGATTATTTCCACCGTCAACGTCAGCCTAGATTGGCCCGCCTACATTACGGCCCTGCGGCCCAGGGGGCGGCTGCACCTGGTGGGGGCCGTACTGGCCCCCCTGGAGCTATCGGTGTTTGCCCTGATGATGGCGCAAAAGTCGGTGTCGGCCAGCCCGATTGGTAGCCCCGTCACCATTGCCAATATGCTGCAATTTGCCGCCCGCCATAGCGTTGAACCCATCACCGAGACCTACCCCCTAGACCAGGTAAACGAAGCCCTGGAAAAGCTACGCCACGGTAAGCCCCGCTATCGCCTGGTGCTGAAGCAATAGCTCAGGAGACCTGGCTGAGTTAAGGCCGCATCTGTAAAAGCTCAGCCTTTAATCATCTTCATTAGCGAAGCCGTGCCCTTTGTCTTTGCTCAGGGCACGGCTTGGTCTTATGTTGAAGCTAAAGCTCTGCCTTTAGCGACGATGACCGATCCACTTTGCCGCTACGGCCCCAGCACGGCCCCCACCATGGGGTTGCTAAGGAACTTGAGAATAGCGGGCTGATCGGCCAGCACATCCTGAAAAATGTCGGGATGGTTGTGATAGGTAAACGCCGCTAGCTTAGTCACATCCTCGGCATTCATGCGGCTGGCGTGGTGGGTCGAGAGGCCCAGGCGACTTTCTAGGTCGCGATCGCTCAGCCCCCGTTCTTTCAGCTGCTTTAAAGATCACGGGCCACGTCATCCCGCTCTCTGGGCTTGATTTGAGCAATGGCCTGGCGCAATTCAGGCTCCATCTGCTGGGTTGAGATTTGATTAGGGTGCAGATTCCGCCCTAACAACTGACGCCGTTCATCCCGTGAGGTGCGATTGGCAAAGTCATCAAAGTTGGCGTATTCGGTTTCGGGTTGGGTGGCACTGGAATCAATGCTTTCGACATTGCCCTGGGCCAGATCATCCATGATCTGACGCTTGTATTCATTACTGCTAGCCATAAAAAGCTCCTGTTTTAACTGTAGCTAAACTAATTTCTAGAACCGGGCCAAAGGCTTCATCAAGCCCAAGCTTGGGTAGAATCCAAAACTTATTAACCGGGTTAATCTCAATCTATTGGGCACTTTATGAGGCGGCCTGGTACTCAATTTGGCGCGTTGTGTCGTCGTACTTGGCGGTTAAAATTAGCTGTTTATCGGGGGCATACACCAGCACGTCTAAATTGCGGTTAGGGAAGCTGGTATGGAACCCCTGGGCTAAAGATCTGGCCAGCGATCGCACCTCCCCAGGCTGCACATTTGGTGAAATCACCACGCCTAATTTGTCGTTGTCTCGCACATAGGCATCCTGAATTAGCCCATGGGCCGTTTGTACAACCCAGTCACCATACTGTTGTCCTGAAGTGGTATCTCCTCGCTCTAGCTGACTGTAGGTAGTGTTAGGGGCCAGGGCTGGCCTGTTGGCCTGGGTTGCGCTACTACAGGCCCCCGAGACAACTACCACTAGAACCAGGCAAAGTGCCAGGGCACTTCGGCGAAGGGACTTTAAAATATTCATATCTCTTCCTTGTCAATGCTAAAACTAGCCAGATCAGGTCAGGACTAAAATCGTCGTTATCATTCCAACCGACTTAGCTCTGCTATCACTTAGTTGTAACAACCACTGCCAAGGTCACCCATCGCCCCTAGGACAGAGGTAGGTACCGTAGAAAGGAAGATATTCAGCTCCTGAAATCTCCCAGGTTTATCGGGGCAGACAGCCCTTTACCCTGACAGGATACCTGTTGTAATTGGGGAGTTTTGAATGCAGATTGGGTGTAGTCCAGGCCCTGTGCTGCCCAGGCCCCCCACAGAGAACCTACCTCTTGCGGCGATAGCGCCGCCCAGGGCGAGAAGGCTTTTTTGACCGAGCCGAAGAGCGCTTTTTACCCCGCTTCAGGGTTGAGCTGAGCCAATCGGCCCCCACTAGTGGCTCAGCGCCCCCCAGCTCTAGCCCCACCAGCAAGGCTAGCCAGATCCGCCAGTGGGTCTGAATACCCCAGCCCAGGCCCTGCACCAAATCTCCCCAGGTCAGGGTGGTGCGCTCCAGGTTATTGAGCACATCTACGATGACTAATCCGCCCAGGCTGAGCCAGATGGATAGGTACAACAACCGCACCAGGGTGCCCAGAATAGGCCCATGGGACCAGCGCGACCGATGCCGGATGTTAACCCGATAGGGCAGCCAGATCCACCGCAACCAGCCCCAGCGCTTGTACTGTACCGAGTGAATATCCAGATCGGGGCCAAACACCCAGCCCCCCAGCAGAAAGCCCAGACAAACAACGGCGGTAAGCCAGCCATCAAGGGTAACCCGCAGCGCCACTAGCACTACCAGCGGTAATGCCCAGAGGGTGATGCGATCGTGGGTGCGGCCTGATGACATAGCACAGATGTATCAGGATTAGCCCCCAGGGGCAAGGGGATAGGATGTTTTTGCCTCAACTCCCTAAAGGATGTGAGCAACTTTTGCTCAATTAGCGCGCTCCTCTGCTACGATGGAAAGCCGTAAACACATTAAGGGCGATTAGCTCAGTTGGTAGAGCGCCTGCCTTACAAGCAGGATGTCACTGGTTCGAGTCCAGTATCGCCCATACAGGAAACCTAAGCCCTCAGGCCTTTTCAGGCGGTTGCTTCCGGCATCGCCAGGAACTGACTGAAGTGGGGCTGAACTAGAATAAACGGAGGCATTCTAGAT
>JAAUUR010000409.1 GCA_012031045.1 Leptolyngbyaceae cyanobacterium SM2_5_2 | reverse complement strand
CCTCTGGCGAAAACACCAAAACCTGATTACCCTGGCGCTGCAGGTGATCAACCGTGTGCTTGAGACGAGTAACAATGCCATCAACTTTGGGCAAAAAGGTCTCAGTGAAGAGAGCAATTCGCATAGGGGTTTCGAGGAATGGACGAGGGTGGATGGACGAGTGGAGAGGTGAGCGGGTGAGGAATTTGCGTGTACGGCGTCTTGCCTTAGCAAGGGGATATCTAGGCTAGGGGACGGTAGCGTTCAATAACGTTCCACTGCCCTGTTTACACCATTCACCCCTCCACCCAACTACGCTAATCGCGCCGCCACTTCACTTTAGGCAGAATTTGTGCCTGGTCAACCCGGCCTTTGTACTTAATAGCAAAGTTGAGCAAGCTATCGAGCAGGGAGTCAGACAGGTAGTGGGGTTGCAGACCGAGATCCAGCAGGTTGGTGTTTTTGGCGTTGAAGTAGTGATCTTCGGCTTCCACACGGGGGTTGTCCATGTAGTTAATGTCTACATCCAGCCCTAATGTGTTGCCAGCTTTCTTGACCATCATGGCCAGGTCGCCAACGCTAAACATTTCTGTGAACTGGTTAAAGACCCGAAACTTACCCGACTCAGCCGGGTTAGCAATGGCAATTTCTACACAGCGCACGGTGTCGCGAATATCGAGGAAGGCGCGGGTTTGGCCGCCCTTGCCGTAGACGGTGAGGGGGTGCCCCACTGCGGCTTGAATACAGAAGCGATTGAGCGCTGTACCAAAAACACCGTCGTAATCAAGCCGGTTGATCAGCAATTCATCCATGCCGGTCTCTTCGGTTAGCACGCCATAGACCACGCCCTGGTTAAGGTCGGTGGCGCGTAGACCCCAGATTTTGCAGGCAAAGTGAATGTTGTGGGAGTCGTGCACCTTGCTCAGATGGTAGAACGAGCCGGGCTGCTTGGGGTAGGGCAGAGTATCTTTACGGCCATTGTGTTCAATGGTGATGTAGCCCTCTTCGATGTCGATATTGGGGGTACCGTATTCGCCCATCGTGCCCAGCTTCACTAGGTGGCAGTCGGGGAAGTGGTCGCGCAGGGCATAGAGCAGGTTGAGGTTGCCCAGCACGTTGTTGGCCTGGGTGAGCACAGCGTGTTCGCGGTCGATCATGGAGAAGGGGGCCGACCGCTGTTCGCCAAAGTGCACCACGGACTCAGGGGCAAACTCCAGCATGGGTGCGCTCTAAAAAGGGATAGTCATTGATATCGCCAATGTAGAGATCAATGTGCTTGCCAGTGAGGTCTTTCCAGCGCTGCAAGCGACTTTGGATGGGGGCGATGGGAGTCAGAGTCTCAATCTGAAGTTGAGCGTCCCAGTGCCGCCGCACCAAGTTGTCGAGAATGCCGACTTCGTAGCCGCGATTGGAAAGATACAGGGCGGTTGCCCACCCGCAATAACCGTCACCGCCAATTACAAGGACTTTCATATCAATGCTTCAATCTCGTTGCTGATACCAAGACAATCTACCAGGTTATGGACTGGTTTAGAGCCCTAGTTCAAAAAAAAGACCCCGTTAGGGGTCTTTTGGGTATGGGTGAGTTGAGCCTCAGAGAGACTCTAAAAACTCACGATAAAGGTCTTTCACAATCCGAGAAACCGTCTTCATCACAGCCAGGTTATGTGGCACCTGGTCGAGAGATTGATAGTAGTCGATGTGTTGCTTTAGGCGGGGTGTGGCCAGGTTAGGCCGATCTCCCAAGATGACTATCTTTGACTTGACATGTAGAAATAGTGAACACCTGGCCAGCTTAGAGCCAGCTGCCCGTTCTTCTCTCACCTGTCCAGACTGATAGAGCTTAGTGGCATTGCCGAGAGCTAAGCGGAAGGCCCCCAAGGATTTGTTGCGCCGGTGATAGCGGCCTTCAGTTTTGACACTGGGGACTCTAACCACCACCTCAGAGCCATCCTCAGATAGAAACTGGCTGAACGGGTAGATACGGCTGAGTACTGCCGCACGGGTTAACTCAGCCATGCCAAACCGCTCCAAAACCTCCATGTAAGGCTTAAACTCCGACGCGGCTAGTAGCGCACTAATTCTCTCTTCATAGGGGTATTGTTTGCGCTCCAGCTCACAGACTTGAGCCGCTAAAGCACGGCTCAAGTCTGATAGGCCACTGCCAATACTTTGACCCAGTTGACGATCGCGTAAGCGCCAATTGCGAATAGGTTCGCCAGCAATATATCGCCACAGCGCCGGTGGATCGGCCTCTAGCCAACGCCGGTTCTGCTGGGGTTTGGTGCCAGTTTTTGACCGGCAAACCTCCGGCCACTCATGGCTAAGCAGCTGCCACAGCCGTCGCTGATGGTTGCCGGTCATCCGTGAGAGAAATTGGTGGTGCAATACAACCGTTCTTAAATCCTCGGCATAGTCACTAAGGAATGCCTGGGAGTTATTGAGGTTTACAGCACCATAAAGGGCTAGAAAAGCCGCGTCATAGCGGTCTGATTTACTGGCAATGCCGTGGTATTCCTTAAGGGCTTTAACCCGTTTTGAGTTAACCCGTAAAACCGTTTTTTGGTTCGCTTTAAGGGCATCTATCCAAATTTTTGAATAGTCACCCGTAGGCTCAATCACATACGAATCCCCCAGTTCTAGTAGCTTTTGCATTCCAGCGCTATCGCTGAGTAAGGGGATAGGAGTATAGGTTCTAGCAAACTCTGATGCATTGGTTGGGATGTTGGTGATGTCAATTAGACAGCACAAAATTGAGGCCTTAGCGACTTCAATTCCAACTATGATGGGCATGGATCAGCTACCTCGTCACTATTTTAGTTAGCTCCGGGCCAAGGCTTAGGCCAGGGCCGCGTCTAGCACGTCGCTCTCAGACTGTTCGCTGATTGCCCTTGTGGGCTCTGGGTTGTCCGGCAACATTTAGAGAACGTGAATGAACGCAACCTGGTAGAAACCTCAAACCCAGAGGCGGTGTAACCCACTAGCTAGGGGTGGAATCTGGCTAGTTTGTGGCTAACCCGCTACAGCCACCGATAGCGTGCCTTCGGTGGCTGTTTCGTCTTTGCTAAGACTCATCAGGCGAGTTCTGCCAGGTCAATAGGCACGTCATCAGCCACATCAAACCACGCGGTAATATCGCTTTCCCCGATTAACTCAGGCGTTGCAATTTCCTCGCGGCGTTGCCGTAGTCGGCCAAGAGTACCGGCGATCATGTCCCGTTGCTGCTGGCCGTGACATGGAAGCTAAACGGCTGAGGGCTGAGGCTAACCAGCCATCCACACATAAGGCATGGGTCTGCCCTAAGCCCTTTAACGCCAAAAGCTCATTACCAGCCAGCTGCAAGGCGATGTACAGCACACACATCCCCTCTATCAATTCAGGCATCTGGTCGGAAAACTCGTTTGGGTCAAGTGCTAACCGCAATGAATCAGCGGTTTTATGCAAACAATCGGCCAGATCTGACGGGCTTTCATAGAGCCCGTTGTTAAGGCAATTCAGGGTATCTAAAAGCTCCCTAACCGCCTCAACTATCCAGGGGTTAAGAGCGTTTGGGCGTTCAATCATCGAAATATTCCTCTCGAATCCCGAAAAAATTGAAATCCCGCTTCAGGGTTGACTTCTCTAAGGGCACGGCAAAAAAAGTGCCGCGTAAGATCGTGCAAAAAAAACCGCGATGACCGATTCAGTATTTCCCCTCAAATCTCGTCGCATAACGAGGAAAACCACGGACGGCCAGGGCAAGGGTATAGTACTAATGTTCAGCGGCACATCTGCCCCCTCGCTGGGGGCTTTTGCTTGTTGACTTTGACTTTGACCCATATTCAAAACCTCTTAGTCGTTACAGCGGCCAGGTTGGGAGTTGCACCCTACTGCGATTTGTAGATCGCACCTCTCGGCTAACCAGGAAAACCAGAGTCCGGCAACTCTGGTCGTTACTTGGTACAAGAGAGTACCATAAAAGTATCATATATTGATACAAAATTGGTACTATTATGTTTCTAATCTGTAACGTGAGAGGATGTCATGTCAGCACTGAATCTTGAAGCCATGCCTAAACGTTTCTGGGTTGGGCCTCTTGGTGTCCACGATGACGACTGGTTAACCATTTGGGCATTCTTGAATAACCGCTCTAAAAGCGCTCAAGCGGCCAGCCTGATAAGCTTTCGCATCCGGGAACGCAAGGCTGCCATTGAGGAAATGTTGAACTACACCGCTGAGCGCATGGGCATAAGCCCAGACGATTTACGTCGCCAAATCTTGAGAAAAGAAATTAGCCCCGGTGACTTGGAGCTACCCGACGAATAAAACAAAGCCCCCGGCGTGTGCCGAGGGCTTCTTATAGGCAACGACTAGCGCTTAAGGTCAGCAATGTTTTTTCAACACACCATCGCAGAGAGCGGTGGGGATATCGTAGGCGAGTCGCATGGAGCAAGTGAGCGGCTGTTTTGCGATCGCCGCTGTAGATAAAAACTTGCCGCTCTGCCCTGGCAATTTCAACGGGTGTGGCCATCGCTAGCGGCTTAGTCTTCTTAGACTTCACACGCCGCATAAATAGGAGGGCTATAACCCAAATTATTAGACCGACTAAGACAGTTTCAACCATAGTCTTGC
>JAAUUR010000408.1 GCA_012031045.1 Leptolyngbyaceae cyanobacterium SM2_5_2 | reverse complement strand
GCCATGGCATCGGCCTCCACCGGCTCCACCCCGATAATCTTAATCTCAGGCCGCAGCCGCTTGACGTAGGCGGCAATGCCCGAAATTAGCCCGCCGCCGCCAATGGCCACAAAAATGGCGTGGATAGGCTGGGGATGCTGACGCAAAATTTCCAGGCCAATGGTGCCCTGGCCCGCAATCACATCTGGGTCATCAAAGGGATGCACAAAGGTCAGGCTTTTTTCCTCAGCCAGTTGGCGCGCATGGGTGTAGGCATCGTCGTAGGTTTCGCCGTGGAGCACCACCTCACCCCCCCGCGCCTTAACCGCGTTGACCTTGACGGCAGGGGTGGTGGTGGGCATGACAATAATAGCGCGAGTGCCCAAATACCTGGCCCCCAGCGCCACCCCCTGGGCATGGTTACCCGCCGACGAGGCAATTACCCCCTGGGCCAGTTGCTCTGGCGGCAGTTGGGCCATTTTGTTGTAAGCCCCCCGCAGTTTGAAGGAAAACACCGACTGCATATCTTCCCGCTTCAGCAGTAGGCAATTCTGCAACCGGGCCGATAGGCAGGGCGCTACCTCCAGGGGGGTTTCCTGGGCCACATCGTAAACCCGGGCTGTGAGGATGCGTTCGAGATAGTCAGTGGGCATTGCAGGGGCCAATCAAATACTTTAAATCCCCATTCTAAGGGGATAGGGAGCACGGGATAAAGCGGCTTATGTCGCCCTGGCAGAGGCGCAAGAGAGGTGGGAAATTTATCCCCAGAACGGCGTTAGTCCATTCGGGGGAGGCGGTAATTCAGGGGCAGCTTCAATGGACTGCTTATCTACCTGTGGATTTACCTCAAGGGCCACCAGCTGACTTTATCGCGGGTGGCTCCGTATATCTCCTTAAGCCCTTCGGGGTCAACCACCTGCACTACATCGCTAACCGATTCATTGCTTTTGCTGGGCTTGATGTACCCTGCCTTAGCTAACCCTTTGAGCACCTGTTCTACGGTACGGTGGTTGAGCTGGCAAGCTCTTGCAATGAGATCGATAGAGAGATCAAACATGAACCGAGGTTTCATGAACCGAGGTTTATTGATCTGGAGCCCCATCTCCAGGTTGCGTTCTTGATAAACCAGCGCCCGCAGCAGAGCGGCTACAGCCTGGGGTGGGTAAGAACTGCAATTGAGCAGATGATACTGAAACTTTTCGCGCTGCTCAAACAGGAGGTCATAGCGCTGGCGAAAGGAACTGTGCTGGCTGTATAAGGTCTGTACCGTTGCCACTGGCACCCTGATAACATCAGTGGTTTTGTAAGCTTCTACTAGGCTGGGAAAGGCACGCGCCGTTGCCCCAAAGCCCACGGGTAAATTGCGCATGCCAAAACAGCCACCAGGGTAGGTAATGGCAATCACCCGGTCAAGGGGCGTGCTGAGAACAATGACTGGCCCTCCACCGACCACAACATACAAGGAGTCTAGCCAAGTATCAGGACGGAAGGCCGTGTAAATGGGCCGATTAGAGTACAGTTTCTCAGCCACTAGAGACTCTGGAGCAAGGATATCTGTCAGATCTGGAACCGTTAGCTCTTGAAACAAAAAACTTTTGGTGGTTAGGGTTTCAACCACTCCCAAAGCTGAATTCTGACCTTTTTGCCTGACCATAGCGTGTTTAGGGGGATAAGCCACCTAGGGCTGTTACAAAATGCCTGCCAGAGTTAATATAAACTCAAATCAAATTGAATTCAATCAAGAGTGAATCTTATTTCAATTTCAAATGGAATGAATTTTATCACTATCGAGCTCCAGCAGCATCAGCTAAAAGAGCCATGCAATCTGATTGAGCTAAGTCTTTAAGGCTGGCTGTTGAAGCACCCTCTCCCGGCACTTGGTATGGCAAACCACTCGTCTATAGGCTGGTTATGAAAAGTTCTCTGTTGCTGTCTGACAGGTTAATTGGTGCGGGTCTGATTAGGGTTTTAGCAGAGGGCAACGTGCTGAAGCTGCTGGGTGTTGCCATAGTAGCCCTGCTTCTGCTGGCCGTGGCGTTATGGGTTGGACTCCCCAGCCAACCCTTGGGCTGGCAAGGCTGGCTGGCCATCGGTGTCACCTTGGGAGCATTTTTGCTCAATGCCCTCACGACCCTAGCGGCAGAAGCCATATTTCTGGGAGCGCTGGCGGTGCTACTGCTAAGCGGTATTCTCGATACTCCAACAGCTCTGTCTGGGTTTAGCAACCCCGGCATGGTAACGGTGGCCGTGCTCTATGTAGTGGTGGCAGGGCTCCAGCAGACTGGTGGATTAGAGGTAGTATCGCGCCTGTTACTAGGCATACCCCAAGGACAAACCCAGGCATTAATTCGGCTGATTCTGCCAGTGGTCAGCCTGAGCGCCTTTTTGAACAACACGCCGCTGGTGGCGATGTTCATCCCTATAGTGGGGGACTGGTGCCGTAAACTTTCCATCAGTCCCTCTAAGTTGATGATTCCGCTCAGCTATGCGGCGATGATGGGAGGCATGTGTACGCTGATTGGCACCAGTACTAACCTGGTAGTAAATGGGCTGATCATTGCTGAAACCGATCTGCCGGCACTACAGATGTTTGACCTGGTGCCCGTGGGGGTGCCTTGCGCAATAGCCGGTTCCCTGATGCTGATCTTGGCTCAGCGATGGCTGCTGCCGGTGCGCAAACCCGCGATCTCCGATACCAACGACCCCCGCGAGTACACCATCGAAATGGTGGTGGAAGGCGGAAGCCCCTTAGCAGGCAAAACCGTTGAAAAAGCCGGCCTGCGTCACCTGCCCAGCCTGTACTTGATAGAAATTCAGCGCGGGGAGCAACTACTGACAGTGATTACCCCCCAGAGGTACTGCAGGATGGCGACCAACTCGTGTTTGTGGGCATGTAGACGCGATTGTCGATCTCAATCGCATCCAGGGCTTGCAACCCGCTACCGACCGGGTATTTAAACTCGACTCGCCGCAGGTAGAACGATCGCTAGTCGAAGCGGTCGTCTCTAACACCTGCCCCCTACTTGGCATTTCTATTCGCGAGAGCAACTTCCGTCGCCACTACGGGGCGGCGGTGCTGGCGATAGGCCGTAATGGTGAGCGGCTGAGGGGCAAAATCGGTGACGTCCGCTTGTCCCCCGGTGACACCCTACTCCTGGAGACTACCCCCGCTTTTTTGGAAGAGCAGCGCACCTGCCGCGACTTTTATCTGATTAGCCCGATACCCAACACTGACCCTCTGCGCCATGACAGGGCTCCCATTGCCGTTGCCATTTTGATCCTGATGACGGTCTTGGTCACCTGTGAGCTGATGGATATGCTCAAGGCTGCTGCCCTGGCTGCGCTGCTCATGGTGGTTACTGGGTGCTGTTCCTTTCAGCAGGGCTTTCGTGCCATTGATTGGACTGTACTTTTGGTAGTGTCTGCCGCCCTGGCTCTGGGTAAAGCCCTAGAAGTAACCGGAGCAGCAGCGGCCTTTGCGATGGCTGTTCTCGAAGTAGCGGGCAACAACCCTTGGATAGCCTTAGCCGCAATCTATGCCATCACTACCCTGCTCACGGAAGTCATTACCAACAATGCGGCCGCCGCCGTGGTATTTCCCATTGCCCTTTCGCTATCCCAAAGCCTAGACGTGAGTTTTATGCCCTTTGCGGTGTCGATCATGGTTGCCGCATCGGCTAGCTTTAGCACGCCCATTGGCTATCAGACCAACCTCATGGTCTATGGCCCAGGAGGGTACAAGTTTACTGATTTTTTACGGATAGGCCTTCTCTTCAACCTCATGTTTTGGGGGCTGACGGTGCTCATTACCCCCCAGGTATTTCCGTTTTAGGTCTGTGGCTGACCAAGAGGAATCTAAGAGTTTTGTGCCCCCTAGGACTTGCGCCAAAATCAAAATAAGCTACGATTTTAGTTAGATCACAATATTTTTGAAGTTCACTCCTGCTGCGGATCCTGATGATTGCTTTGCGACAGTTGCCCTTGGCAGCGCAGGCTTTAGTTTTGCTGTGTACAGTTAGGCTCCAAAGTACACTCGACTCTGCCACATCCTTTGAGGAATGGATTAACCCAATGAACCCAGTGCAGACGGTAAAGCACAACCCCCAGCCTACGGCCTCTGCGGCGGCACCTGTATCTTTTGGTGGCGCTCGCCTCTGGCGGCAATGGCTGTGGGGCAGCCTACTGGTCGTCATTGGCTACCTGCTATCACCGCTCTGCTGGTGGAATGATTTGATCATCAACCTACCTCTGGCCTTGGGGTTTGGCTATCTGACCAGTCGCCCCTGGCCCGAAGCCCTGGTGCCCCTCACTGGCCTGGGCTACTGGCTCACGAATGTGGTGGGGTTTGTGCTAATCCAGCAAGGGTCCATGACGATGCTACAGCGGGGTGAACAGGAATCCAGCCCCCAAGCCCTACGCAATGGACTGATTACCTCCACAATCTACACCCTGGCGATCGCTGTATTGGTACAGTTCCATGTCCTCGATCTGCCCAATTTCCTTAGCGGAGACTTGATGACCAATCTCAACCACCTACTGCCCGATTGGTTGATGGCCTGGGTTACGGTCTGAAGCACGGTGTACCTGTTTTCTGCTGGTGCTCTAAAACAATGGTGGCCATAACCATCCGGTAGC
>JAAUUR010000407.1 GCA_012031045.1 Leptolyngbyaceae cyanobacterium SM2_5_2 | reverse complement strand
AACACGTTCGTGAAGCCATCGACACCACCGATGACATGGGTGATGCTGATACCGCTGACCTGTACACCGAAATCTCTCGCACGATTGACATGCGCCTCTGGTTCCTAGAAGCCCACCTGGTCAAGAAGGCGGATATGGATTAATTTCCAACCTGGGGCAGGTTCTACAAAACCGATTGCCTAGGCGGTAGGACGGTAGGTAAATAGCACTGAGCTGACAAGAAACTAGGCTTCTTCAACTACCAACCGGTTGGTACCTGAAGAAGTCTGGTTTTTAGATTGAGAAGCGACTTAACGCAAATTCGCTGATAACTAATCCTATTAAAAAAATAAAGACAGCTACTGCTATCAGGAGTTCTATTTAGCCAGGCTGGTAGTTGACAATAGCCGTGCTGACCTAACCGTTCAAGATATGTCCAGGCTTGTGCTGTGAATCACCAATAGGCACAAACAGCGCTGGGCCAACGATCTGACTCCACTCGTTTTTATCCTATTGAAGATAAGGCCGTCTTAGCGCTAATGCCTTTATGGGTGGGATGTTTGCCCCCGTTTGTGGTATCTGCGTTGCTTTTAGCTTCATAAAACTTAATCTTTTACCTGTTGAGAATCATTCCGATCTGTGATGAGATAGCCTTATTGAATTCTACTCTCAATAAGTCGAAGCTTGTTGAGGTGCTGTTCTCTAGGAATGATTGCCATGCAAACCTACGGAAATACTGAGGTTACCTACGATTGGTGGGCGGGTAATGCCCGCTTTGCTAACTTGTCAGGCTTGTTTATTGCGGCTCACGTGGCGCAGGCCGCTCTAATTACCCTTTGGGCAGGCTCTTTCACCCTGTTTGAACTCTCTCGGTTTGACCCGGCTGTGCCCATGGGCGAGCAGGGCTTGATTTTGCTGCCCCACCTGGCCACGCTGGGTCTGGGAATTGGCGGTGGCGGCCAAATTGTAGATACCTATCCCTACTTTGTGGTGGGGGCCGTTCATCTCATCTCTTCGGCGGTGCTGGGGGCCGGGGCGTTATTCCACACCTTTAGGGCTCCGGCTGACCTGAAGCAGGCTAAGGGACAGGCCCGCAAGTTCCACTTCGAGTGGGATGACCCGGCCCAGCTAGGGCTAATTTTGGGTCATCACCTGCTGTTTTTAGGGATTGGGGCGCTGCTACTGGTGGCCAAAGCGACTACCTGGGGCGGCCTGTACGATGCCACCACTCAAACGGTGCGCCTGGTGCAACCAACTCTGGATCCCCTAGTTATCTACGGCTATCAAACCCACTTTGCCAGCATTAACAGCCTGGAAGACCTGGTTGGCGGTCATGTCTACGTTGGGGCCTTGCTGATTGCTGGTGGTATCTGGCACATTCTGGTGCCGTCGCTGAAATGGGCTAGAAACGTACTGCTATTTTCCGGTGAGGCAATTCTTTCCTACTCTCTGGGCGGCATTGCCTTGGCCGGTTTTGTGGCGGCTTATTTCTGTGCCGTTAATACCCTGGCTTATCCAGTGGAATTCTACGGCCCGCCGCTAGAAATCAAGCTTGGCATTATGCCCTACTTTGCCGATACTGCTACGCTGCCGCTGAACAGCCATACCTCTCGTTGCTGGTTGGCTAACGCGCACTTCATCCTCGCATTTCTCTTTTTGCAGGGCCATCTGTGGCACGCCCTGAGAGCCATTGGGTTCGATTTCCGTCGGGTTGAAAAGGCACTCAGCGCGATTGAGTCCTAACCGGTTGAATCCTCAAGTGTTGGCTAGTTCTCCTCTCTTTGGGGGGGCGTTAGGGCTCCAACATCCTGCCCCCCTTTCCTCATACTTTGTTAGTGCTAAGGAATTCCATCGTAATGAGTAAAATTGGTCTATTTTACGGTACTCAAACTGGCAATACCGAAACCCTGGCCGAAACTATTCAAGCCCAGTTTGGCGGAGAAGGCGTTGTTTCAATCCACGATATTGCCAATGCATCCCCCGAAGACTTTGCTAACTACGACTGTATTATCGTAGGCTGTCCTACCTGGAATATTGGTGAATTACAGGCCGATTGGGAAGGTTTCTACGATGAACTAGATGCCATTGATTTTAGCGGCAAAAAAGTGGCCTATTTTGGGCCAGGTGACCAGGTTGGCTATGCTGATAACTTTCAGGATGCCATGGGTATTTTGGCAGAGAAAATTACTGCGCTAGGTGGTGTCACTGTCGGCCAATGGCCTACCGATGGCTACGACTTTAACGACTCTAAAGCCGTACAAAATGGAAAATTCGTCGGCCTGGCCCTGGATGAAGATAACCAACCTGAACTCACCACCGAGCGGATTAAAACCTGGGTTGCCCAGTTGAAATCAACCTTTGGGGTGTAAGCAAGCTGCAACTGTAAGGTGCGTCGTGGCCATGGCTGACGCACCGAACCTACTCTCTGTAGCCATACCCATTTATTTTTTGAAGACTCAACCACTATGCCTGCTTCGACCACCCCCGATGCGCTCTGGCTCAACGTCAGCCCTAGTTTTCAACGCTTTGATCACAAGCTGCTGGGCTGTTTGGCCCGCTATTTAGAAATCTCGCACTGGGCCTATAGCCAAACCCCCGATGAGCCCAGTTGCCTAGACATTGCCCTGACCTTACTGCACGACTACATCAAAGGGCACAGCCGCCCTATTCACCTGCTTGGCCACGGCACTGGCGGCCTGCTAGGACTGCTCTACGCCCCGCCGGAATCCCCATCGCGTTAAGTCGCTGACGCTGCTCTCGGTAGGCGTTAACCCCATGGTAGATTGGCAGGCCCACTACTACGCTCAGCTTGAAAAACTGCCCTGTACTCGCCAGCAGATTCTGGCTCAAATGGCCTTTACCCTGTTTGGCCACCAGGCCAGACCTCTGGTTAACGGCTGGGTCAAGCTGCTAGAACAAGACCTGGCCCAATCGCCATCGCCTCACTCGTTACTCAAGCGCACCAGCCTCTGCCCCGGTAGCGCCGCAGTGCCGATGTTAATCTGCGGCAGTTTAGATGATGCCATTACCGACCCTACCCAAATTCAAGGCTGGAAACCCTGGCTAAAGGCGGGCGATCGCCTCTGGCAATGCCCCAGCGGACGGCATTTTTTCCACGCCACCCATCCTCACCTGACCGCCAGAAAAATTTTAGATTTCTGGCACGTTATCGAGCCCCAAACTCTCCAGCCCCTCAATCTAGATGCCATCCCCTAGCTCCCCCTCTTCCCCTACCTCCCCCACTCCCCGCCATGCCCCCCGCCGATCTCATTCTCATCGTGGTCTGTCCCATTGCCATTTGGGCACTAACCCTGGCCTTTGTGCTGGCCATTCTGCTAGCTATTGACGATGGCCTCAAACGCCTTAAAAAACTGCATCAAATCCCCTGTTACCGCTGTCGGTACTACACCGGTAGCCTGTATTTGAAGTGCCCTGTCAATCCCTTATCGGCTGGCTCAGAGGGTGCCCTTCGCTGCCATGACTTTGAAGGGCCGCCTGCCTCGGCAACCCATTGGGCTGAGCCTGCCTCTCGCAGGCCCCGTCCCAGACTCGCTAAATTCTTTAATCGCTAGGCTGAATGGCCGAGTTTCCCTACCGAGTTCCCTCAACCCCAGAATTGTGACTATGCTTACCCTTTCTTCGCGCCCCCAACTGTCCATTCTGCAAACCTTCCCAATGAAAGCCAGTTTGCCGCCCCTGCTAGACCGTCTCTGGCTAATTGAGCAAGGGCTGGTGCGTACCCTTACCTGGAATCGGCAGGGCGACGTTGTTACCCTTGGCATTTGGGGCCGGGGAGAGGTGGTTGGTTTGCCGTTAACGCAACTCAAGCCTTACCAGATGGAGTGCTTAACCCCCGTAGTGGTAACCGAATTGCCCCTGGGCCGCCAGAGCCGCTACGGGCAAGATTTGCTGCTTAACCACCTTTGGCGTGGGGAAGAGCTATTTGCTATCGTACAAACCTCATCGCTGGCTGAAGCGTTAATGAGTCTGCTGTACTGGTTAGCCAAGCGATTTGGCCAACCAACCAACCAGGGACTTTTGCTAGAACCCGTACTCACCCACCAGCAACTGGCAGAAACCCTAGGGTGCAGCCGGGTTGCCGTTACCCGCATGCTCAGCCAGCTTGAGCGAGATGGTCGCTTAAGGCGACTCAAGGATCAGGAGAAGCCACTCAGGGCACGGCTTACCCAGCCACTCAAGTTGAATCCGCAACGGGCTGGTTTTCGGCGGGCCATTTTGCTGCCTGACGAGTCTGACGTTACCGGCCCAACCCTAAAGGCCAAGGGCTAATCAGTCGGCTCACATCCATCTCTCAGCCCCGCTTAATCCCGAAACGTTTTAATTTAGAGACTGAGACGCTGGAACCACTGAATATGACCCAACTACGAAATTTTCTACTCGGACTTTGCCTGTTAGGCACCGTTGTGCTGGTTTGGGATGCGCTGCCCTTCTACGCCACGGCAGATTCCTTGCCGAAACCCGTCAGCGCTACAAACGATGGCACCCTGGCCACAGCTACCTTTGCCGGGGGCTGCTTTTGGGTGCATTGGAAAAGCCTTTTGATCAGCTAGATGGCGTGGTGTCTACCACTTCTGGATACACCGGTGGCGGCAAAGAGAACCCCTACCTATGAGGAGGTATCAGCA
>JAAUUR010000406.1 GCA_012031045.1 Leptolyngbyaceae cyanobacterium SM2_5_2 | reverse complement strand
CAATTGGCAATAAACTCTTTCGCAGAGTGCCAGACTAATTCTATTAGGTTGTAGTCGGGACTATAGGAAGGTAAGAATTCCAAAAATCAAGTTGGGCATCTCCTGTTCTATCTTCGCTAAGATGCCCTTTTGCTTATGAATGTTAAGCTGCCGAGCATCTAAATTGCATGGCTATCTTTGTTAAGCCCTTGCTGAAAGGATTTTGTGGCAATCGTACTAGTGTAGTTTGAATGACTAACGGCTAGCATTATCTAAAATGATAAGAATTTAAATCCAACCGTAGTTGGCCTGTGTACTCTTCATAAGCACATCGTTAAGCCCACTTCGACGAGTTACGCAAGCCCATTTTAGGACTGCACAGCCACCAATATTTAGCCTACAGCCACTGGCCTGTGCATATTCTGCGCAGCTTCAGGACTACCTATCATAAGACCCCAAGAACGTTCAAAGCCCACCGTCAGTCCGGTCTTTCCGTGGAATCGAAAGATTCTAAAGTTAACGACAAATCAGTTTCAAGTCACCTGCATTATTCGCTGTTCCCGCTGACTACCTACCTGTGTAGGTATGCACTGCTCCTATAGAGGGGCAGTCGAGTTCCAGGAGATGAGTTAACGAGTGCTGTTTTACTTTACGTCCATAGATTTTTGAGGTGTTAACCATGAATGACCTTTCCCATATCAGGCATGGATATTTTTCTCTCAACTACTCTGCTCGCCAGACAATGCAGTCGTCACAGCCTGCCTCAGAACCCCAAGCTTTGCTCAACAATAACCTGGTGCTGATGGTTTCTGTCTTTTACATTGCACCCACCGTTCTGCTGATTGGCATAGGCTTGACAACGCATCTAAGGCGCAAGCTCAGGCTTGGCAGAGATATCGAAAAGCTGAGCCATGTAGCCAAGCTTGAGCGCATTTTGAGTCTTAAGCCAAACGAAGAAGTCAAACTTTGATCACTCGCCTTGCCCCTAATTTTGAAGACAATTTTCCACTTTTTGTAGTTTACCTCGTAATCAACCGATGCCTAGTGAAGCTTTTTTGTTTGTTGATGATGAACCGATTTCCAAGGCTCAAGTATTGAACTATCTCCAGGCCAGTGGTCAGCTGGAGAACTTTATCGAAGAGGTACTAAGCCAGCATGCGATCGCCAAGGAGCTGGAGGAAAATCCAGATTTCTGGCCTGGGCCAGATGCTCTAGACACGGCAATCCAAGACTTCCGTCAGGAGCAAAATCTAGAGGATGACAAAGTATTTCTGGCTTGGTTAGACCAAAACAACCTAGAGGCCGAGTCTCTTGGTTCGACCTTGCTACAACAAAAAACCATGCAGCAGCTCATTCATTCTATTAGCCAACCTAAGCTGCAAGAATACTTTCTCAACCGTAAAGAGCAGCTTGACCAAATCTATCTATCCTGCATTGTTGTACAAAATGAGGCAACCGCCCGTTCTTTACACATCCAAATTCATCAGGAAGAAGCCTCTTTTGAAGATCTGGCCAAGGCTCATTCGTTGGCCGATAACCGACTGATAGGTGGAACAATGCTACCCATGACTAGAGCCGATCTGGGTAGTGAGCTGTTGATAGAAATTAATGCTGCACAGCCGGGTAGTTTAATCGGCCCATGGCAAGTTGATGAGCAGTGGTACTTGTTTAGATTAGACAAGATCCTTCGAGCTGAGTGGGAAGAGGACACTAAAAAACAGCTGCAAATTGAACTCTTTCAGCAGTGGTTAACCGATCGCATCAACGCCATGACCGTCAAAATGGAGGTGGCGGAATGGTTGTATCTCTAGCGGTTCGCACCCACAACCTACCCTGGGATGAGTGGCCTCTGGCTGGCTTGACCTCTACCCAGCAACTTGATTTCAAAGACACAGCCCAGTTTAGCTCCCATAAAAACACCGAGGTGCTCTGGTCAACCCGCAATCTTGGTATGCAGTGCTTGGTACTGCGGGGCAAGGTACGGCTGGTTCCCCTCAAAGATTTATCGCTGCTGCCAACCAGTAAGCGGGTGCTGCTGCAACCCGGCGACTGGTTTGGTGACCTACTGGAGCTAGCTGGGCATTGGCAGGCGGTGGCCGTCGGGCCAGAGGTGGTGGTGGTTTTCTGGCCCTCCCAAGCTGGTACCAGGCTGCCACTCCTGAGCTGAGGGATTTCTGGGAAGCTACCCGCTGGCGCTATCAACCCTTTGACGCCAAGCTGCCCCACCCAATTACAGGCTATCCCTACTGCTTTCATCTCAACAGTGGGGCTGCCTGCCTGGCCATGGCCACAGAACATTTGGGGGCAACCATTTCCCTCAAGCACATTCAAGCCCATCTACAGAGTGAGGAACCTGAGGCGGTGGCCAACGCCGCCGAGAAGATCGGCCTCCATGTGCAGCGGGTGCTGGCTCCCTGGGAGTCTTTAGCCGAGCTCGACATGCCGGTACTGCTGCACTGGGAGCAGCACCACTGGGTGCTGGTTTACGGGGTCGATGGCGATTCTGCCGGGCAGAGGCAAAGCCAACGCCTGATTGTGGCCGACCCCACCAACCCCCGCAAAACCTGCGAAAGTCTGCCTAAAGCAACGATAAAAAACGTCTGGGATGGCCACCTGTGGCTGATTCAAACCTTGCCCAAGGCCGATCGGTTTAACCTGCTGTGGTTTGTGCCCGCTGTGTGGCGCTACCGCCGCATGTTTAGCGAGGTGCTGATCGCCTCCCTGGTGATTGAGCTGCTGGGTCTGGCCACGCCGCTGCTCACCCAGGTAATTATCGATAAGGCGATTCCCCAAAACAGCCTGTCGAGCCTACAGGTGATGGTGATTGGCCTGGCGGGTATCGGCCTGTTTGAGGCGGTGCTGGGCACTCTGCGCATGTTTCTGTTTAGCCACACTGCCCGTCGACTCGACCTCAGCCTATCATCGCAGCTGTTTCGCCACCTGGTGCATTTGCCCCTGGCCTTTTTTGAGGCCCGCCGCACCGGTGATACCGTCGCCAATGTGCAAGAGCTGGAAAATATTCGCCAGTTTTTAACCGGCACCAGTCTGACGGTGGTGCTTGATGCCCTATTTGTGGTGGTATATCTGGCGGTCATGGTGGCCTATAGCCCTCTGTTGACACTGACCAGCCTGGCCGTGGTGCCGCTGTTTATTGTGCTGATAGTGGGGGCTACCCCCCTGCTGCGCGAGTGGCTGAATGAGTCGTTTAACCGCCGGGCCGATAGCCAGTCGTTTTTGCTTGAAACAGTGACTGGCATCCATGCGGTAAAGGCCCACACGGCCCAGCGGCCCACCCGCGAGCGCTGGGAAGGGCTGTTTGCCCGCTACGTCAACACCAGCTTTCGGGCCGACACCCTAGGCAATATCGACGGCCACATTGCCGAGTTTCTCACCCATGTCTCTGAGATTTTAATTCTCTTTATCGGGGCGAGGCTGGTAATTCAGCAGCAGTTTACCATCGGCAGTCTGATTGCGTTTCAAATGCTGTCGGCCAAGGCCATTGGCCCCATTCTGCGGCTGGCCCAGCTGTGGGAAGACGTGCAGCGGGTGCTGCTGTCGGTCAACCGCATTGGCTTGATTCTCAACACCACGCCCGAAGAGACCGCCGAGGCTGGGCTGGTCTTGCCCCCGCTGCAAGGGCAGATCACCTTCGACCGGGTCACCTTTCGCTACCCTACCGCCGAAGAGGCAGGCCCCGCTGTGCCAGCCGACAACAAGCAGCAGCCAGGGCTGACCCAGGAGAAAGAGCCCGTGCTGCGCGGGGTGTCGTTTACCCTTGAACCTGGCATGTTTGTCGGTGTGGTGGGCCGCAGCGGCTCGGGCAAAAGCACCCTCTCTAAACTGGTGCAGCGGCTGTACCAACCTCAGTCAGGCCGCATCTTCGTCGATGGGTTAGATATCAAAGGGGCAAATCTCTCGTCGCTGCGCCAGCAAATTGGCGTGGTGCTGCAAGATGACTTTTTGTTCAACGGCACGGTGTTAGAAAACATCACCTTTGGCAAGCCCGATGTCACCCTGGAGCGGGTCATAGAGGCAGCTAAGAATGCGATCGCCCACGATTTTATTATGGAGCTGCCCCAGGGCTACGAGACCCCCATCGGTGAGCGGGGCACTGGGCTTTCGGGCGGGCAGCGCCAGCGGGTGGCCCTGGCCCGCATGTTTCTCTCCGAAGCACCGATCTTGATTCTGGATGAGGCCACCAGCGCCCTCGATGCCCAAACCGAGCGTCAGGTGCTAGCCAACCTGCACCGTTTCGCCCAGGGCCGCACCCTGCTGCTGCTCACCCACCGCTACTCGATGCTGAAATCGGCGGACAAGATTTTGGTGCTCGAAAAGGGTGCCCTGGCCGAACAGGGTAGCCACGCTGAATTAATGCAGGCCAAGGGCATCTACGCCGTGCTCTACCAGCAACAGCAAGACGCCGCAGATTTTTGACCAGAACCCTGTCGGCCTAGAAACCAGGTTTCTAAGTTCAGGCTCCTTTGGCGCGTTACTAACCCCGCCAGAAACCCGGTTTCTCTCCCTTAAGTTTCCTGACTCTGACAACACCGTAGGATGGCACCGCCCACCAGCAGATTCAAGCTCTCACCCAATTTCTCTTTACTCTGACAAAGAGTTTAACCGTAGGGTGGGCACCGCCCACCAGCAA
>JAAUUR010000405.1 GCA_012031045.1 Leptolyngbyaceae cyanobacterium SM2_5_2 | reverse complement strand
GGGCGCACCAATAGCAGGGGCTCGGCCTCCTCAAAGTCATGTTTTTGTAGAAGGGCAGCATGTCTGGCAAACAAAACAGTTGGATGCACTCCACCTGAGACAATACCGGATGCGATACCACCTGCTGCATTAGCCTTAGGCCCAGCCCTTGGCCACGATGGTTTTCAGACACAATCACATCAAAGACAATGGCTCGGTAGACGCCATCGGTGAGCACCCGCGCAAAGGCTACTAAGTTCTGCGTATCCTCGTCGCAGAGGCCAAAGAGGAGATCGGATTGGCTCAACATGCGCTGTACATCAGCCAGCTCTCTGTCCTTGGCCCACCAGGTTTGTTTGTAGAGCTGAAGCAGTTGCTCAACCTGGGTTGGCGCTAGCGCGTTGATGACGGTATACATGCTATGCAAAGAAAAAGCCTATGCCCAATAGTAGACGTTGGCTCACAAAAAAAGTCTGCTGGTCTTAAACCGGGCTAAATCTAACCGGGGCCAATGATCGGCGATGCTTAATAGAGCAACCCCTTGATAAGGAGGAGCTGACATGGGTAGACGGCAAGACTACGATTACTACCTCGTCTGTCGCAATCGAGAAATCCAAGCCATTCCGCCTCAGCCGGGCTGCTTGCTGATTGGTGGTGCCGAGGGCGACAAGTCTGGTGAAGATGCCGCGACTCGATGGTTTCTAGAGCGGGCCAAGGGTGGCCACTACCTGGTGCTGCGGGTCGGTGGAGTTGGCGGCCAAGCTAAGTGGATCTGCGACCACTACCGCGATTACATCGGCTCATCGGCGGAGCTATCGGTAGACAGCCGAGAAGCGGCGAACGATCCTGACGTGGCGGCCTACATTCGAGCCGCCGATGCGCTGTTTATTGCCGGGGGAGACCAAAATGAGTATCAAGAGTTTTGGGAGGGCACCCCTACGGCTGAGGCCATTAACTATTTAATTAACGAGAAAAAAGTTCCCGTAGCTGGCACCAGTGCTGGTATGGCTATTCTGGGCGATTACTACTATGCGCCTGACCATCAGGGGGTAATTAGCTCAGAAATTCTCAACGATCCCTTCCACTACAACACCCAAACCATTCACCGCAGCACCTTTATTCAAGTTCCCTATCTGCAACGGGTAATTCTGGATACCCACCTGGATCGGATGAATCACCAAAATCCCGAAACCCGCTACGGTCGGATGATGGGGCTGTTGGCCAGAGTGATTCACAGCGATAATAATACCCTTAACCATCTACGCCATTGGCCTGGAAGAAGGGGCCTTTGTTGCCATCGACGAGCATGGCATAGCTCGCGTATTTGGCAACGGCACAGCCCTGGGGCAAGATGCCTACTTTTTGCAGCCCAACGGTGCCCTACCAGAGCAAATGGAACCCGGCTGGCCCCTCGTCTGGCATCACGATGGTAGAGCCGTGAGAGTTTACCGCATTGCTGGCACACCTGATGGCAGCGGCTACTTTGACCTTAAAGACTGGGCCACAGCATCGGGCGGCACCTGGGAGTATTGGTTTACGATGGGCGGCAAGTCAGGCATGAGGCGGTGGGTGGAGCACGGGTGAGGCTGATTTTGGATTTTTGATTGGCGTTTGGAGGGTGACGGCTTGGCTAGCTTTCCCCCAGGCGGGCGATGCACACGCCATGTCCTAACCAATGTGGCGACTGCTATAACTCCCCATCATCCTGCAAAAATTGCAGGTAATCTGCTATTGCTGCTTGGGTTTGGGGGCTGGGGTCGAGTAAATGCCGTATTTGTCGAACGATCCATCGATTTTGGATTTGAGCTCGGCTAGCCGCTCGTTCTCGCTCCTCAAGATTGCGTTGCTCTTCCTCATTTCTGCGTTGTTCTTCTGCAGCCAGGCGGTATGTTTCTCGATTTCGACGGTTCCACTCAACGCCGAAATTAACCAGTACCACCAGGAGGGCTGCCACGGTGAGTCGGTTGCTCCAGAGGCGAGATTGGGTGATGAGTCCGAGGAGGAAGAAGTCCTGTTCATCATAGAAGCGTAGAAAGGCCACTAAAAGGGTTAATACAGTCAGCCCGGTGGCCGGTAGCAGGGCCAGAAAATTCAGCCACCATTGCCGATTGAATAGTTCCATCCTAGCCTATCGCTTTCAAGGCACTGAGCTAGCTTTCCCTGACGCGGGTTCCCCAGACCATGACCCCCCTCGCTACAATGGGAGAATTGAGAATTTAGCCAGTCCTGAATTAAGCCTCGATGCCTGGGTAACGGTTTAGGGCGGCAACTTCCCTGAACCCTGGCCCCTAACCCTTACGCCCCTCTTACTGCCATGCCTCTGCCTGTTGTTGCGGTTATCGGTCGCCCCAATGTGGGCAAATCTACCCTGGTGAACCGCCTGGCCGGGGGGAAAGATGCCATCGTGTATGACGAACCCGGTGTGACCCGCGATCGCACCTACCAACCCGCCTTCTGGCGCGATCGCGACTATTTAGTTGTGGATACCGGTGGCCTGGTCTTCGACGATGACACTGAATTCCTCCCCTACATCCGGGAGCAGGCTCAGCTTGCCTTGGCCGAAGCTAGCGCGGCTGTGTTTGTGGTGGATGGTCAAGCGGGGCCTACGGAATCTGACCGGGACATTGCCACCTGGCTCCGCCAGCAGCCGGTACCTGTGCTGCTGGCAGTCAACAAGTGCGAGTCTGTAGATCACGGTTTGGTGCAGGCGGCTCAGTTTTGGGAATTGGGCCTGGGTGAGCCCTACCCAGTCTCTGGCATCCACGGCAACGGCACCGGGGAATTACTCGATGTGCTGGTTGAGTATCTGCCGGAAACCGTAGCCGTAGAGGAGCAGGAGGAGATTAAGGTCGCCATTGTGGGCCGCCCTAATGTTGGCAAATCCAGCCTGCTGAATGCCTTTGTGGGTGAGTTGCGCGCCATTGTCAGCCCCATTTCTGGCACTACTCGCGATGCGATCGATACCCAGGTGCAGCATGGGGATCAGGTCTATCGCATGATTGACACCGCAGGCATTCGCAAAAAGAAAAGCGTTGAATATGGCCCAGAATTCTTTGGCATTAACCGTGCCTTTAAAGCCATTCGCCGGGCTGATGTGGTGCTACTGGTGATTGATGCCCTGGATGGTGTGACCGAGCAAGACCAGAAACTGGCCGGGCGCATTGAAGAAGATGGCCGGGCCTGCATCATTGTCGTTAACAAGTGGGATGCGGTGGAAAAAGACAGCTACACCATCTACGACTTTGACCACCAAATTGCCGCTCGGTTGAACTTTTTAGATTGGGCCAAGCGCATCTACGTCAGTGCCAAAACTGGCCAGCGGGTGCCTAAAATCCTGGAGTTGGTTAACCAAGCGGTAGAGCAGCATCGCCGCCGAGTCAGCACTTCCGTAGTCAACGAAGTCCTGGAAGACGCCCTGAAATGGCACACCCCACCCACCACGCGCCAGGGTCGCCAGGGTCGGTAACTTCAGGTTGCACTGTTACAGTTACCGTTGCCGTTGCCCCTCCACCATTCCCATCACCGACCATATAAGTAAAGCTACCGATACCGGTAAAATCTGGATTGGGAGTGAAGCGAATATTACCATCGCTCTCTAGCGCAACACTACCATTGATAGGATCGCCCAATCCCATGATGAACAGAGTATTCCCATCCACATCGCTGTCATTGGCAAGCAAGCTAGCTGGAGACAGAATTAAAGCAGTATTCTCCGTAGTGGTTGCCGTGTCATCCACCGCAACAGGATCGCTGTTAGCGATTCCTGAGTAGTACCCGGGCAGCCCTGTCGTGGTTCTGGTAACTCCGTTCCTAGTTTCCTGGAATCCAATGGGCACAGAACCGACATCAAAAGTGCGGAAGCTGGCACTCACAACGCTCAATGACGAGTTGTCGCTGATAAATGCTGGGATGTCCCCAAACTCACCGTTGAGCGCGTAAGCACCAATGACCTCTGTCTGACCACCATTGGTGGTTTCCACCAAGGTGCCCTCGTCTTCAGTCTTGTAGCCCAGAATCCACAAATTACCCCCATCATTTTTAATTCTGGGGTTTAAAACGGTTTCTGGATTAATCTGACGCGCCCACACATTTTGGTTGGTGAACGTCCAAGGACCACCACTGACATCCTCTATAAACAAGTCGCCCGTACCTGTGGGCGTGTTGTAATACTGTTTGGTAATCAGACTTGACATCACTAGGGTGCGAGTGCTGTCTTGCACAAAAGCGATATCACGAGTTTCAAATCGCTCCACTACTACAGTGGGTTGAGTCCCATTTTCTACTAGCTTGATAACCCCATTCCCACTATTATCCTCGAACACAACCGCCTCAGTGGCAGTAAAGCGTCGCACATTATTACGCAGTTCCACTGTACCATTGAGCTTCCAAAAACCATTAGGTAGGTAGACGGTGGTTGCACCCGAGTCGATCGCCTGCTGAATGGCAGCGGTGTCGTCAATGTCATCATTGGGCAAACCACCAAACGCCAAAGGACTGACCCAGGTAGAGGGGTCATCCCAGGGCACCTCTGGTGTCTCGCGAACTTCCAGATTCAGAGATGTTTGAGGGCTATCGAACAAGGTAGTGAATTCCCCCCGGGCGATCCACTCAGATACAAAACCATCTGGTTGTGAGGAGTTGCCGCGACCCTT
>JAAUUR010000404.1 GCA_012031045.1 Leptolyngbyaceae cyanobacterium SM2_5_2 | reverse complement strand
GACTTTTTGCGACGCACCTTCTGCGATCTCCCCCTCCAAACCACTGAATTTGATCAGGCGCTACAACTTTTGTCCCCGTACTGAGGGTTGGGGCCACTGGCTCAGGCAAAAGTACCCTGGTGAAGCTGCTGCTGCGCTTCTATGATGTCCAGAGCGGTAGCATTCTGCTGGATGGGCAGGATATTCGAGCCCTGAACGTTCAGGATTTGCGCCGCTGCATCGGCTGGGTGAGTCAGGATGTATTTTTGTTCCACGGCACTGTGGCGGAGCACATCCGCTACGGTAGCTTTGACGCTACCCATGAGCAGGTTATCCACGCCACCAAACTGGCCGAGGCTCACGAGTTTATTGAATTTACACGACCCTTTGGCGAGTACAGTCTGGTACTGACAAGGTTCACAGTCCGTCTTAATGGTGGCGTCTACCCCCCTACAGGTGCAGAATAAATTCGCCCTGCTACCGCCGGGCCGATTGCCTCAGCGGGTTCCCCCCCAGCAGCATGAGCACCAGGGCCGCAACCACCATGCCCCAGGCAACGCAAAAGGCCAGCAGCACCCCAAAGGGCAGCTCAATAGATTGCAAATTAAGGAAGCGAAAGGAAACCGACGTGGCATTTTGGACGGCGATGATGGCGATCGCGACCACCCACAGGGCCGGAATTATCGCAAAGAGGAGTCTCACCATAGGGGTTCAAGGGGTTTAGACAGAGGGTTGCCAGGTTGTGGGATCTTTAGGTAGTATAGTCAACTGGGCTATACGAGAGAGATCATGGCAAAACGGGTACAGGTAGTTCTTACTGAAGACATTCGCAAGCTAGGCCATAATGGTGACCTGGTGGAGGTTGCGCCAGGCTATGCACGTAATTATCTTATTCCAAATGGCAAGGCGGTGCGCACCACCCCTGGTGTGCTTAAGCAGGTTGAGCGCCGCCGTGAAGCTGAGCGGCAGCGGCAGCTAGAAATTAAGCAAGAGGCCGAAGCCATCAAGACCGCTCTATCCACCATTGGCATGTTCACTATTCAAAAGTCAGTGGGCGAAAACAACGCCATTTTTGGTACGGTCACCTCCTCAGACGTGGCTGATGTGATTAAGTCTCTGGCCGGTAAAGAGGTTGACCGTCGCGACATTACCGTGCCCGATATCAATAAGCTAGGTGAGTACCAGGCTGAGATCAAGCTACACCCCGAAGTTACAGCTACTGTAAACCTGCGTGTAATTGCCGAATAGTGCATTTTGCCAAACATAACCCCGGTAGCTGGCTAACTGGCTACCGGGGTTTCTTTTGGCCGCCATTTGCCCAGCCGTACCTTAAATCAGAACCGAAATACTTCACCCAGGGGCTAGCGTTTGCAGAGGACAGGGCGACGGGCCATCTCCACCGCTCCACCCCTGGGTAACCCAGCCAACCCTTCATTCCTAACTAACTTGGCTATAGTATGATCCTCTGATCATTATCTTAAAATTTAGAGCCACTTCCTACCCCTTACCCAAGCCCCTCTGATGCAGACTTCAGGCTTTTTCCGTAACGCGCAGCAGTGGTTTTTTCGCACTCCCGATCGGGCACTGAACCAAGCCTATGAAGCCGCCCAGATGATTGAAGCCATTGAGCGCGAATATTTTGGTGGCAACCCCATCTCGGCCCGCTATGGTAGCTACGGTGATAGCACCATGGACTATTTCCAGGGGGAACTGAAGAAATATTTAAACTTGATTCGGGTACGGATGGTTGAGTTTCGGGCCAGTCGCGGCATTTTTCGGGTATCTGACCCGCGCGTGATGGAGGTACAACTGCCGACCACCGACGCTGAGGATTTAACGGTCAACGTTATTGACCGGCAGGCGGTCTTTCTGCGTAAACTGCGGGTCATCGACGAGGTGCTAGCCCGCTACGAGACTGTAGCGACTCCCGAAGAGCGCGTTATTACCCTAACCAACGAGACCAACAGTAGCCTGGAACCAACCCAGCCAGCCCGGGCGCTCAGCACCAGATCTGAAGCAGGTAGTGGAGGCCGCAATGGGGCCAGGGCCGTGGGCCGCCAGGGCGAACTTGCCACCGGGGGCCATCCCGATCAGGGTGGCACCCGTGCTGATCGATTGTCTGATCGGGTCAACGTGCTGCCTCGCTCAATCCTGCGTACAGTTGACCGTATTCGCATGGATTTGGATCCTAATGCTGAGCAGCAGGTGGTCAAAGATTTCCGCAGCTCTAAAGCCAAAACCACGGCGGCCATCCGATTTTTGCTGCTGCTAGTGATCGTGCCGCTGCTAACCCAACAGTTCACCAAAACCTTTTTTGTTGGCCCCATTGTGGATCGCCTGTGGCAAGACCGGCAAGCCGACGTGTTCCTCAACATCGAAATGGAGGAAGAGGCCCTCCATGAACTGCAACGGTTTGAGGAGCGACTGCGGTTTGAGGTGCTGATTGGCAAAGCACCGCCGCTATCAGAAATGAGCATTGAACAGCAGGTTCGGGACAAAGCGACCGAAATTGAGGAAGATTTTCGCCATCGGAGCGCCGATGCCATTAAAAACATCTTTTCTGACCTGATCGCCGCAGGGGCCTTTGCGCTGCTGTTGGTTACCCGCAAATCGGATGTAGCCAACCTAAAATCCTTCATGGATGAGATTGTCTATGGCCTGAGCGACAGCGCTAAGGCCTTCATCATCATTTTGTTTACAGACATTTTTGTAGGGTTCCACTCGCCCCACGGCTGGGAGGTCTTACTGGAGGGCCTTTCCCGCCATTTGGGCTTTCCCGCCAATCGAGAATTTATTTTCTGTTTATCGCCACCTTCCCGGTGATTCTGGATACGGTATTCAAATACTGGATTTTCCGCTATTTGAACCGGATTTCGCCCTCGGCGTGGCCACCTACAAGAACATGAACGAGTAGGGAGAATTAACATTTCATAAAATTCTCCGTGGATCCTGTACGGCAATGGGAAGATTCCTTCGAGCTTAAGATTTGGCCTCGCCATTGCTAGCTAGATTACTTACCCTGATAGGGGGAGCTTGCTATGCTCTTGGCACTCGGCCCCAGGTTAGCGCCGGCACTGGGCTAACTCGGCGGCCAGGGTTGAGACCCAGCTTCTCCTCAACGATCGGACGTTACTCCTAGGACATGACCTGTGTTTGAGTATCTGCCCCCTCTCAACGATCACAACCTTCCCTATCCCGATACCATTCATCCCATCGTGGTGCACTTTGTGATTGCGATGGCATTGTTTGCTTTCATCTGTGATCTGATTGGCTATATCACCAAAAACCCTCGCTATTTTGAGGTTAGCTGGTGGAATATGGCCTTTGCCACCGTATCTATCTTTATTGCCGTCATTTTTGGCCAGATTGAAGCTGGTTTAGCCGAGCCCTACGTGGCCTCTGCCGAATCTACCCTTAACCTGCACACAATCCTAGGTTGGTCATTATCTGGCATCATTGCCGCTATTACCGGCTGGCGATACGTGCTACGGACGCGCGATGCCAAGTCTCTGCCTGTAGCCTACGTCGGTGCCGGGGCGCTGCTGGCCCTGCTGGTGTTGTTCCAGACCTACCTGGGCGACAAGCTGGTGTGGATCTACGGTCTACACACCGTTGAGGTGGTAGAAGCCATTCGTGACGGAGTGCTGTGATGAGTCCCGATTTGATTGAACAGCTAGGCGACCAGCTAGGGCCAAATGGCTTGCCCTACGTCTTGCCCATCCACCCCAACCTGGTACACCTGACCTTAGGGTTATTTATTGTCGGCATTAGCTTTGATATTGTGGGCGCGCTGTTTCCGCTAGAGAAGCGGGTGTTTAAGTTTCTGGCGATTCCGGCTACGCGCTCCAATTTCTTTGACGTCGGCTGGTTTAACATCGTCGCGGCGGCGGTAATTACCTTCTTCACCGTGGCATCGGGGTTCTACGAGATGCTGTTGGCCCAACCCCCCAGCAACACTACCAGCGCTTGGGGCCTCTACAGCCTGGAAACCATGCTCTGGCACGGGGTAGGCGGCGTACTGCTACTGGCTTTCATTGTTGGTATGGCTATCTGGCGCGGCTTTCAGCGCTATGTGTGGCGTCAGGACAGGGCTCGCCAGGTACAGTGGTCGTACCTGCTGACTGGCCTGGGCGTGTTTGCCCTGATGTTTGCCCACGGTACCCTGGGTGCCCAGCTAGCGGCGGAGTTTGGCGTTCATATCAGCGCCGACCGCCTCCTGCGGGCCGGGGAAGATTTATCGGTGTTAAATGTGCTGCTGCCCACGTTAGTTCTAGAGTCTCTGTTCTAGGATCCATCCTTCTAGAGTGTTATGAACATTCGTTTGATTCTTAAGCTAGCCGCCATTGCTGGCGTGCTGACGGTCATTAGCCTGTGGGTCGGTCAACTGGCCTACAGCTGGATGCCCGTACCGGCCTCCGCCGAAGCGGTGCTGGTAGATAATCTGTTTAGCTTCCTCACCACCCTGGGCACTTTCATCTTCTTGGGCGTGGCTGGAACGCTGCTGTACTCAGTCCTCTTTCAGCGGGCCGCCAAGTATGACGAAAGCGATGGCCCGCCGATTGAGGGCAACCTGACTCTGGAAGCCGTGTGGACGGCCATTCCCTTTGCCCTGGTGATTTGGATTGCCACCTACAGCTACCAAATCTACGACCAGATGGGGATTTTAGGGC